>JBFFXF010000024.1:0-41211 GCA_041569895.1 Planctomycetota bacterium
CCACGCGCTGTCCTCGGTGTAGACCGTGAGCGTATACCCCGCGCCGCTCGGACCGACTGACGCCGGGGACACGTTCGGCTCGCCCGCCGTCGGCAGGCCATCGCCCTCACCCTCGTCGGCGGTGCCCGCGACGCCGTCCTTGCCGACGTCGTTCGCAGTCGTCCAGCTGGCGGTGCCGATCTTGCCCTCGTTCCCCGAGATGTCGAGCGCGAGGTCGTGGAGCGCCAGATTGACGCCGGCGTTCGCGTAATGGCGGGCCGCCAGCTCCGAGGCGAAGAAGCCTGACTGCTGGAGGCTCTTCTGGAGGATCGCCGTCTCGACCGTCACGTGGACGGCCAGGACGGACATCAGGAGAAGCACCACGACCATGGTGTTGCCGCTTTGCCTCGAGTGTCGATCATCTCGGGTTTGCCTGGTCCGCAATTCGTTCCTCCTGGTGTCAGTGACTTCGTTGCTCATTCCTGGTCGTTTTGACTTTGCGAACGCGCCATTCTGTGCACGAGCTCCGCCTTCTCGAGCTTCCACTGCTCGTCTTCCCACTCGAACCGGATCTCGATCCAGTCCTCGACGCCCTCCCAGGGCGGCTGATTCAGCTTCGCCTCCCGGAAGGCTTCCCACTTCGATGCTTTCTTGGCGCTCGGCCTCAGGCGTCCGGCCATCTCGACCAGCCTACGCTGGTGGCCGAAACCGTGGAGGAAGTATCCCGTCGATACGTCCTCGGGCGCCTTGTACAACCTGCGCTGGACCCGCTGGTAGAGTGCGGCGATCGGATCGTCCTTCTCCCAGTCGTCGGCTGGCCGCCGTCCCAACCGGGTCGAGCTCTTTCTCTTCGAATCCGCCGCCGGGCGATTCCCGTCCCCTCTTTCCCTCTCCCCGCCCTCGCCCCGGTCGCTGCTCCTCGTCTCCCGAACGATGGTCTCGTCCGCACCGACGAGAGCATCGTCGGCGACAGCCGCCGGCTCGCCCGTGACCACCAGAACCCAGGCGATCCAGAGCGAGGTCGTAACGACGGCGAGGCCGATGATCGCGGCGCCCCACCAGAGCGCCTTCTTCGTGTGCCCGGAGTGCTTCACGCGAGACTTCCTCAACCCGGTAGCGGGGACGACCGAGCCCAGCCCAGGATCTGGACACTTGTGCGAAACACGCACGGCACTCGATGGAATTCCCGAAGAAGAATTCCATCCAGAACGTGGCGCGTCAACTCGGCGTCCAGTTTGCAGACGGTTTTCGTGCGGGGTCGGAGGCGAATCGCGACCCGGAGCGTCTCGCGCACGTCGGGAGGTGTCGAGGCGGAGCGGGTCTCGCTCAGCGCCAGAACTGCCACCACGACGAGCCGCCCTCGCCGCCGCCCTGTGGCTGGACCCGAAACTCGCCGTTCTTCCTGGCGACGAGCTTCTGGTCGGCCTCGACGCGGCCGTCGAACTCGCCGAGCCTGACCTGCGAGCCGTCGACCTCGAGCTTCTCTCCATTGATCGTGATGCTCTCGCGTCCGTTGACGCGCATCGACGATCCGTCGAACTCGACGATCTCGACTCCGCGCGGAAAGCTGGCGCTCTCCAGGCTCTGGATCTCGACCGTCCGTCCGTTGAAGTGCAAGGTCAGGTGACGCGAGAAACAACCGCTCAGCAGGAAGGAGGCGGTCACGATCCCGATGGTTCCGATCAGCTTCTTCCGTTCCATCACAGATCCCCAGAAATTCCTCGGAAAACGACGACGGTCGCGTTCGCGACCGCGTGCACCCCGAACGTGATCAGATACACGTTCCACAGGGGAGCGACACGCATGCGGTGAAAGAACGTAAAGAGAAGAGGCACTCCGATGATGCAGCCGGAGACGAAGAAGGCGAGGTCTCCGAAGCAGACGAGGTAAAGGAGCCCCATCACACCGATGGAGATCCATGCCCGCGTGCGCTCGTTCGGGACCTGCTTCTCGAGCATCTTGAGCGGCAGCACCTGGCCCACGGCCGTCGCCACGGCAGGGAATATCAGCGCCGAGAACAGCAGGTGGGTGGCGATCGCCAGGACGCTCCAGTGCATGTAGGGCAACTTGTAGAGCGCCTGCGTCAGCCAGTCCGCGCAGTCGAGCACGGGCTGGGCGCCGTAGATGCTGCTGACGCGCAGCGGCGAAAACACGTAGTCGTGCAGGAGCGCCACCACGGGGACGAGAAGGGTCTTGAAGACCACCGTCCACAGCCCAACGACGACGACGAACTTCCACGTCGGGAGCTTGGCGAGGAACTTCAGGTGAACCTTCGCCTTGTCCCGGGACGCCTTGACAACGGTCGAGACCGGGTCGGCCGTCGCCTTCTTTGTCTTCTTCCTCGGCTTCCTGGCCGCGGTGGCCGTCGAGCCGGCCGTCTTTTGTGCCATGGTGAGCACTCCTTCTGATCCAGCGTGCCCGTCTCGCAGCAGCGCCGTCGGGCAAGGCGCGCCCCTCGAGCATCAGGAGGTATCGTCCGGGAGGGCCAGGAGATGAACCCCAACGTGCCAAAAAACAGGTTCCGATCCCGGTCCCGGTCCCGGTCCCGGACCCGGACCCGGTCCCGACTGATCGGGAGGCCAGTTTCTCGGCTAACGGCGAACCTCACTCGCGGCGAGACGCGCCGTCACGAATGCGCGACTGGGAATCCGGCAGAAGGGAAGGTGGCTCGTGGTCGTTTTCGGGTTTATCGACTCGCCGACAACGACTCACGGCGAAGGCGGTGGACGGGAGGTGATAAAAAAGACGCGGACCGGGGGTCGGCCTCGCGGTCGACCTCCCAGGTCCGCAGGAGGGTCCGTCGTTATGGGTCGAATCGAGTCGGTTGTACGCGTTCGCCGTCCAGGAACGACGAACGCCCTCGCGACGGCGCCCTCATAAGTGAGTCGCGAGCCGACCGGTTTTCGCCCCGAGTTTTTTTTTTCGCGATCGAGAGGGCCCGCCCGCTCGATCCGGCGCCTTGCGCGATGCACTTTCATCGAGGCTCTTGCTCGGCGCTCGTGTGGTCGTAATCGAACTCGTTCCGTCCCGCCGCGATCTCGACAGTGACGGGGTTGGCAACGGCTCCGGGACCCTGGCGGACCGACACCGCGTAAGTGCCGGGAATCAGGCCGGTGACCTCGTATCGGCCGCCCGCTCCGGTCGTCGCCCGGCGGGTGAACCCGTCGGCGCCCTGGACGGTAACCATCAGGCCGACGCCCGCCGAACCGTCGACCGTCACCGCGCCCGAGAGGCTCTCGCCGTCACCGAGCCGGAGCACGTAGTCGGAGAGCATGCCGTCACGCACGTCGATCTCGCGGCCGAGCGGCAGCTGGCTCTCGTGGTCGACGACGAGGACGTAGCGTCCCTCGGGGACCTCCGGGAGCCGGAATGATCCGTTCTCGTCGGTGCGCTGGCCCTCGCCCGACTTCCTCGCCGTGGCCAGGAGCGCCACCGCGACCGACGCTTCCTGCTGGGCGGATGACCGGCGCTCGCGACGGCGCGTCGGGTCAAAGCGACGCGGGCCGGCGCGCTCGCGACGGCCGCGCTCGGCCTCGCCAGCATCATCCTCGCGTTCCGGGGCCACCGGAACGAGGTAGACGATCGCCCCCGGCAGGGGCTCCACGGTCCTCTCGCGCACGACGGTGCCGCGCACCGAGAGCCCCTCCTCGAGCGCCACGGCGACCTCGGTCGTGGCGCCGGGAAGCACTCGCGCCGAAACGGTCGTACCGGTGAAACCGTCCGCGACGACGTCGATCGTGTACGACCCCGGCTCGCGGTCGTCGATGACGAACGCGCCGTTCGGATCCTCAAACGGACGCCAGCGATCGCTGCCGCGACCGAAGCCGCCGCCGAAGCCACCGAAACCGCCACGGCCACCGAATCTGCCGCCGGGTCCGCCGCCGGGACGCCTACTCGCCGCGCCATCGTCACCCGACGTCGGGGCGCCCTCGGGAGCGCCGCCGTCCTCCGTCGAGGCGACGGCAGCCGTCACCTCCGCCTCGCGCAGGCGCACGCGGAACGCGGTCACCGGAAGGCCGGTCCTCGCCGAGACCACTTGCCCGGAGATGGCGCCGAGCGGCTCGAGGCGCACGTTGATCGGTCGATCGACCGGCACGCCCTCGAGGCGGACGTCCGCGAAACCGCGCGCCCGGACGTCGATCCTGTAGGTCGACGCCGCGAGCTGGCCGAGACGGAACGACCCGTCGTTGTCCGAACGCGTCTCGGAGCGTTCGCCGCGCGAGCCTCTCTCGAAGCCGAAGCGACCGCCGCGACCGCCATCGCGTCCCTCGGACTCCTGCGCGCGCGCGGCGATCGGGTCCGGCGTCTCGCGAGTGGCGACGATCGAAGCGCGGCTCACCGGCGCGCCGGCGAGATCGATCACCGTTCCGGTGATGGCGTGCTCGGGTTGCAGATTGACCGTGGCGTTCGCCGTCGACTCGTCGGCGGCCCAGGTCTCGATGTACGCGTTCTGGAAACCGCGCGCCTCGACCCGGACCAGATACCGGCCGGGGAGCATCCCCGGAAACGTGGCGCGTCCGTCCGGTCCGGTGCTCCTCTGACGGCGCCGGTTCTCGCCTCGATCGCCGCGAGCGAAGCGCTCGAGCGCCCGCTGCATGCCGCGCCGCCGCGCCTCGTCACGATCGACAGGCTCGGGCTCGCCCTCCGGGGCCGCCGCCCGCTGCCCGTCATCCTGGTGCTCGATGCGGACGCTGGCACGCTGCACGGGGAAGCCGTCCGGCGCGACGACGAGCACCTCGACGCGCGCCCCGGTGCGCATGACGAGCTTGAGGTCATCGATGCTGTCGCCGGAGCCGACGGTGATCTCGCCCGCGGCGAGACGCTCGTAGTCGGAGTGCTCGACCGAGACATTGTAGCTCAGACCGCCGGCGAGCTCCTCGAAGACGAACCGCCCCTCGCCGTTGGTGGTCTCGCGATCGGAGCGTCGCATCGTCTCGCGGAACGCGCTGCGGACGTCGTCATCGTCATCCTCGAGCGCGATCACCGGCGCGAGTGAGACACGGGCCCGCGGGATCGGGTTGCCGCTGGCGTCGACCACCTGCCCCGCGACTCGCGCCCCGACCTCGACCTCGAAATCGAGCTCGCCGGAGCCGACCTCGACGTCGCGGTAGTAGGACGCCGTGTGACCCGGAGCCGAGGCGCGCACCTCCTCGATCACCGGCGTCACGAACCCGGCGATCTCGTAGCTTCCATCCTCGCCCGAGGTCACATAGCGACGCTCGGAGCGGCTGAACGAGAACCGCAGCTCGGCTCCCGGAAGGGGCGCGCGATCGCGTCCCGAGACCACGGTGCCGCGAAGCGTCAGGCCCTCCTCGAGCTGGATGTCGACGTCGACTCGCTCCTCGACGACGAGTGGGTCGACTCGACTGACCGGATGACGGTCCGTCTCGACGCTGAGGGCGTACTCGCCATCGGGCAGCGTGTCGATCACGAAGCGACCGCTCTCGTCGGTCTCCGCACCCGTGCTCAGCCGGAAGATCGACACCGGCTCGGGGGGTGGAGGCTCCTCCTCGGCGTTCTCGCCACCGGATGACGGGTCACCGTCCTGCTCGCCGCGCTCGCCACGATCCCCGTCCCCGCGCCGGCCACGGGCACCACGATCACCGCGGTCGCCCCGATCACCGCCGCCGCGTCCGAAGCCACGATCGCCGCGGCCGCCACGACCCCCGAAACGGGGATCCCGCGAGCCGGCCGACCCGACGGCGACAAACGCGCCCGGCACCGGCTCGCCGGAGTGGTCGGTGACGACGCCGGCGATCACGGCCGCGGTCGCCAGCGACAGGGTGATCGGCTCGACAGGCGTGTCCTTTCGCAGCTCGCCGGTCCGCTGGGACGCGACGTAGCCCGGGCGACGCGCGATCAGGGTGAACGACGAGGACCCGACATCCTCGAACCGGAACTCGCCGCTCGCGTCGGTGCGGGCGACGGCCTCGGGATTCGAGAGCCAGCGCCGGAATCCGGGCCGGGAATCGTCGTCGCGGTCGTCATCCTCGCCGTCACCGCCCCGCCGCTCGCGATCGCCGGAACCACGTCCGCCTCGGCCGCGATCGCCGCGACCACGGAACCCCCGACCCGAGAGGTCGGAGCCGTGGAGCTCCACCACCGCATCGGCGATCGCCCGTCCGTCGGCGTCCTCCACCTTCCCCGCGATCAGCGCGGACGGCTCGAGCGCGACCACGACATCGCGCGTGCCCGATTCGACGTCGGAGACCGACTCCGGCTTGAACCGGTCCGCTGCCGCGGCGACGCGGTACGTGCCGGTCGCGACGTGGAGCGTGAATCGTCCCTCGTCGTCCGTGAAGGTCTGCGCGGCGACGCCGTCGCCACCGCCACCACGACCACCTCGGAAAAACTCGAAGCGGCCGCGATCGCCCCGGTCGGGGATCGCCGCGACGCTCGCGCGCGCGACCGGCCCCTCGCGACCATCGATGACGATGCCGGTGATGACCTCGCCGGTGCCGAGGCGGAAGTCGATCACCGTCGACTGCGGAACCCACGCCCATTCCTCGGTGCGCGGCGCCATGCCGGTCTTCTGCGCCAGAACGTGGAACTCGCCGCGTGGCAGGGACTCGAGGAGGAAGCTGTACGCGCCCTCGAGATCGGTCACCGTCTCGGCGACGATCATCGACTGCGATCGGGCGACGCGTGGCTCGATCTCGCCGCGCTGCCGCCGAAGGACAAGCTCACGGAAGGAGCTCCGGTCGCCTCGACGCATGGCGTCGAAGACCGAGCCACGGCTGTCCGACTCACGGACGACCAGGACCCGCGCCCCGGGAACCGGCTCCATCGACTCGTCGCGCACGGTCCCGGAAAGGGTGAGCCCGTCGAGCTGTGTGTCCTCGACGGCGACCGTCGTCTGCGACGCGTCGCTCGCGGCTTTCCGTGCCATCGAGGCGTCGAGGCCGATCGGCCGTGAGGTCGACTCCGCCGTCGCGTCGTCCGTGCTGGCCGTCCATTCGTCGGTCGACGGACCGGAATCCGACATCATGTAGATGCCGACGCAGACAGCCAGCGAGAGGACGAGACTCGCGACGAGCGCGACCGTGAGCTTCTTTTTCATCCCACTACTCTAGTTCGAGTTCGTTGCTTCGGTGCCCGCGATCGCGTAGAGGAAGCGATCCGAGCGCAGGAGCAATCGTCCACCGGCAACCGCCGGACTGGCGTTGAAATCGCTCCTGTCCGATTCGAACGTGTTGTGCGCGAGCACCTTGAACTCCGGCTTCGCATCGAGCACCCAGGTGCCCTCGCGCCGCGAGACGGCGTAGAGCTTGCCGTCCGCCGCGAAGAGGGAGGCGTACACTCCCCGGGCGCCGTCGAGGCGCTGCGGCCTGTAGACCGCCTCGCCCGAGTCGGCCTTGACGCAGTGGACGATGCCTCGATCGTCCACCCAGTAGATATGGCCGTCCAGGACAACCGGCGATGGCACGTACGATCCCGAGCGCCCGGACCACACGACGTGGCTCTTCGTCACGTCGCCACGCCCGCCGGCCCGCACCGCCACGGACCCGTTGTCGCGCCCGCCGATGGCGTAGATCACGCCGCCCGCGGCGACCGGGCTGGCGCAGAGCGCCCTCGCCTGGAACGCCTCGGCGTACCAGCGGAGCTTGCCGTTCCTCGGATTGAGCCCCCAGATCTCGTCGGGGACGTTGACGACGAGCTCCTTGCGGCCGCCGGTCTCGACGACCAGCGGCGTGCCCCACCACGAGCCGTACGACGGCGAACGCCACTTCTCCTCGCCGCTCTTCTTGTCGTAGGCGATCAGCGACTCGCACTCGACGCTCGCCGGGACGATCAGCAGATCGTCGACGAGGATCGGGCTCGCCGCCGAGCCGAAGCCGTGGGTGCCGGGGTCATCCGCGACAGCGGCGCGCCACAGGATTCTGCCGGCATGGTCGAGCGCGACCACGCCGGTGCGCCCGAAGAACGCGTAGACGCGCTCCGAGTCGGCGACCGGAGTGCTCGAGGCGTAGCCGTGATTCGGGATGCCGATGCCGCGGTACGCCGCCTCCGGAAGCTTCGACTCGATCGGCGTGTTCCACGCGATCTTGCCGCTCTTCGCGTCGACGCAGAGAACGTGGCGGCGGAGGGCGCTCTGGTCGCCCCCGCCGTCACGCTCGACGCCATAGCCCGAGTAGCACGTCAGAAAGATCCGCGTCCCGGCGACGATGGGAGACGAGCTCCCCGGCCCCGGCAGCGCGACTTTCCACGCCAGCCCCTCGTCGTCGCTCCACCGCACCGGCAGGCCGGTCGCGTCGACGACGACGCCAGAGCCGTCCGGTCCCCGAAAACGCAACCAGTCCGAGCCGGTCAGATCGACGGAGAAGAGCGCGAGGATCGTCGCGCACGCAAGAATCGTCTTCGTGTTCGTGCTCATCGTTGGCGTTCCAGAGATATCAGAGATCGGTGCCGGAGTCGTCGTCGACCGGGGGTCGCTGGCGCTGTCCGCCACGCGCGCCGCCACGGCCACCGCGCCCACCACCCTCACGACCGCCGCCGAAGCCGCCGCGGCCGCGGAAGAGGCTGCGCCGATCGAGCTCGAAGGGCTTGCCCTTGAGCTTCGCGAGTGCCTCCGTCTGCTCCTTTCTCAGGAACCCGAGGACGGCCTTCTCGGCATCGGCGGTGATCTTCTCGCGCTTCTCGCGGATCTCCTCGAAGTTCGGGCGCTCGCCGCGACCCTCGCCGCGTCCCGCGCCACGTCCCTCGCCGCGAGGGCCACGGCGGAAGCCGGCGGTCAGCTTGCCGATCTCCTCGTCGCGCGTCGCGAGCGCCGTTTTGATCTTGCCGACCTGACCCTCGTCGAGCTTCAGGGCCGCGACGACCGGCGCGCTGACGATGCCGTCGATCCCCTGCTGCTGCAGCGAGATCTCGTCGAGCCGCTTGACCTGGCTCTTCTCGAGGACGGCGACCAGCTTCTTCTCGGTCTTCTTGTCGAGCGCCTCGCGCTTCTTCGTCATCTCCTGGCGCGCCTTCTCCCGGTCCTCCTGGAAGCTCTCGCGCAGGGATGAGAAGATCTCGCGCGATGCCTCTCGGTGCGCCGCGAGGATCTCGTCGAGCTTCTTCCCTTGGTCCTCCTTGACCTTGAGCTCCTCGCGGACCTGGGCCGACCCGAGCAGGGTCGCCTTGTCGATCGTCCGTGAGAAACCGCCAAAACCGAATCCACCGCGGCCGAAGCCACGGCCGCCGCGCCCACGCTCGCGGTCCTGGCCGAGCACGCTGGCCGAGACCGTGAGCGCCACGACGATCGCGATCGACGTGAACGTTCGAGTCCTCATGAGCAAATCCTTTCGTACAGCTCCGAACCCGTCTTGAACCGACAAACAACGGGCGACACGGGGCCCGTTGTCCGACCTCACACAAATGTCGCGCCGGGCGACGTTTTCGCCCCGAAAAAGCCCCTCTGGCGGGAAAAGCCCACCCCGGGGAAAAGCCCACCCGGGGCACGGCGTCACGGGCACGGCGTCACGGGCACGGCGTCACGGGCACGGCGTCACGGACACGGCGTCACGGACACGGCGTCATGGACACGGCGTCATGGACACGGCGTCACGGACACGGCGTCATGGACACGGCGTCACGGACACGGCGTCACGGACACGGCGTCACGGACACGGCGTCACGGACACGGCGTCATGGACACGGCGTCATGGACACGGCGTCATGGACGCCGGGCCACCTCGATGGCCGCCACCGCCGGCTCCCCCCGCCTGCGGACGAACTGGATGTCGAGGAACCCGTCCTCGACCCCCGTCTCGACGCTCCAGACGTCGGCCGACGCCGTCCCCGGGGACGGTGGCTCGTAGGCGGCGCGGGCGATGGCGCCCTCGACGACGACAGCGAACGCCGGCGACTCGTCGGCGCGTCCACGCGAGTGACGCCTGGCGGCGAAATGGAGCGTCACGTCATATCGGCCAGCCGGCAGCGGGATGCGGTACCCCGCCTCGTCGCCGCCGCGCCCGAAGAAGACGCGGGAGCTCCGCTCGGGCGGCTCGTCACCCCGCCGGCCACGGTCTCTCCTCCAGCGCTCGCCGAAGCGGCGCATCCCCGGGATCTCGGAGCGCGCGAAGCGGTCCCGACCCCACGTCGCGCCCCGGGCATCGACGGTCGCGTCGCCGCCGCAGTTGATGCGCAGCGGCTCGCCGGCGACGAGCCGCTCGAGCGCCCACCGCAGGTCGGCCAGCGGGCTGTCGTCGCGCTCCCCGTCGACCGCCGGCAGCGCCGGAAACGTCGCCAGGATCTCCCGCGCCGAGCGTCGCAGCGCCACGAGCGAGAGCTCCGTCCAGAGCGTCCAGGGCGCCGAGTACTGCAGACTCTCCCGGGAGAGCGCCCCGCGCAGCGCCACCTCCGCCGCCGCCGCGTCGCCCGCGTCGCGAAGGGACTCGGCGAGGCGAAGGTGCGGCTCGGGCAACGCGTCCTCGCGAGCGAACGCCTCCTCGAACGTCGCCGCCGCCTCGCGGTGACGCCCCGCTCGCTGCAGCAGCCTGCCGTCGAGATACGCGAGCCGCGCCAGCGCTCCGGCGTCCGTGCTGCCGGCGTGCAGGGCGCGGAACTGATCCAGCGCGCCGTCGGCCTCGAGGGCCACGTCGATCGAGGCGAAGCTCACCAGATCCGGGAGCACCGACTGCCGGTACCGCGCCAGCGCCTCGGCCGGAGTCTCGTGGCGCTCGCGGCCTCGCGGAAACCTCCAGCGATCCCAGGAGCGCTCGCCGCGTTCCCGGAAGGACTCCTCGAGCACGAGGATCGCTCCCTCGCGGTCTCCCCGAACGAAGCGGACCGCCGCGAGGAGCGTGTCGAGCCCGTCGCGGTGATAGTCGCCGCCCCGGCGGATGGTCTCGAGGGTGGTCTCGAGGCGATCGAGCTCGCCGGGCGTGATGGTGGCCGCATTGTCGGCGACGATTCCGGCGCACTTGTAGTACGGCCACCCGAAGAAGAGGTACGGATCGAGCGTGAACGCCGCGCCGAGCTCGCCGATCGACTGGCCGGGCTGACTCGCGTCCGCGAGCGTCGAGCCGAGCTTGTACCGCGCATACGCGCTGCCCGGACGCAGCGCGACGGCGGCCCTCAGGTACTGGAGCGCCTCGACGTGGTCGCCGTCGTCGTCGATGCGGTCGCCGAGACGGATCGTGATCCAGAAGTCGTGCGGGTAGAGCTCCTGCGCGCGCTTCCAGAGCTGTCTCGCCCTGGGAGAGTCACGGAGCGCGAGCGCCAGCAGCTCGAAGGTGGATGGGGCGAGCTGCCGCGTCGCCGCCTCGCCGGCGAGACTCTCCAGGAGGTCCTCGTCCTGCGCCTGAACGGCCTCCCGCAGCCGCCGGCGAAACGGATCGTCGTCCGCCGACTGGGCGACCTCGAGGAGACGCCGGGCGCTGCGGCTGAGACCGCTCCGGTCGCGGGGGCGCCGCTTGGTCATCGCCCACTCGTCGAGCGCGAGCACGAGCTCGGTGCGGATGCCGCTGTCCCGGATCATCCGCGCCGCCGTCTCGACGTCGAGATCCTCGACGTCGATCCCGTGCTCGGAGAACGCCTCGCGGAAGCGCTCGTCGACCTCGCCGGGGCCGACGTCCTTCTCCTCCCGCACTTGCTCGAGTAGCGCGATGGTGGTGCGATCCCGCACCTGCGCGGCGAGCTCCGCGTGGAAACTCTCGGCCTCGGCGCGCATCGAGGAGGCGGCGGACCGGCTGGCCAGATCGACCGCCCTCCTCGCCTCTCGCAGCGCCGCCTCCCACGTCGCCGCATCGCCGCCGGAGGCAGCCCGCGCCCGCAGCTGCTTCGCATCGCCCAGCGCTTCTCGCACAGCGGCAACAGCCGTGTCGCGCTGCGCTCGACGCTCCCGGTCGATCCAGAAGAATGCGCCGGCGCCGATGACCACCGCGACGAGACCGACGAGCGCGAGGGAGAGCCGGAGCCGCGCCTTGGCGGCACGCATCTCGAGCTCGCGGGCGCGACGATCGATCGATTCAAGGTACTCTCTCACCCGCTTGGCGACGACGACCGCGTTGCGCGGACGCTCCCGCGCCTCGGGACGCAGGCAGCTCTCGGCGATGTCGACGAGCGCCTCGTCGGCGCCGCAGTCGCCGAGACGCCGTCGCGCCTCCGCGAGGTCGCCGGACCTCGCCTTGCGAAAGACCTCGTCGAGGTCACGGCCGGTGTAGGGCGGCCTGCCGGTGAGGATCTCGCAGAGGATCGCCCCGAGGCCGAAGACGTCCGAGCGCTCGTCGAGCTCGTCGACCGCGCCCCGGGCCTGCTCCGTCGGCATGTAGGCGGGCGTCCCCATCACGGAGCCGGCGAGCGATTGCGAGCTGTCGCTGCCGTCGCGCGCCGTCGTGATTCGCTGCTCGTCAGCCTTCGATTCGGCATCGCGCACGATCGCGCGCGTCGTCCGGAGCTCGTCGGCCACGCCGCCCTTGGCGAGCACCTTGGCGAGTCCCCAGTCCATCACCTGCACCTCGCCGAAGGCACCGACCATGACGTTCGACGGCTTCAGGTCGCGATGGATGACGCCGCGCGAGTGCGCGTACGCGAGAGTCTGGCAGACCTGCTCGAAGACGCCGAGGAAACGCTGGCGGCCGTCCTCCGGACCCGTGCGAGACTCGAGGAGCTCGGCGAGCGTCTGGCCGTTGACGAGCTTCATCGCGAAGTACGGACGGTCGTCGGCGAGGAGACCGATCTCGTGCACCGCCACCACTCCCGGGTGCTGCAGCTGCCCGGCGATCTGGGCCTCCTCGAGGAATCGCCGCGTCATCTCCGCGTTGCCGCGATGGGCGTCGAGGAGCACCTTGAGGGCGACATCGCGACCGAGGTCGGTGTCGCGCGCCTTGAGGACAGAGCCGACACCCCCCCGCGCGATCTCGCCGGCGACCTGGTAGCGACTCGACGTCCACGACAGTTCACCCTCGGCGCGCCCCGGCAGCGCCAGCGGCGTGTGCTCGCTGTCCGCGTCCCGGAGCTGGATTCGGGACCCGTACCCGGCCCGCCGGAACACCTCGAGGACGCTTCGGGACGTCGGCGTATCCGTCTCGGGGTCGGCGCCGAACGCCGCCCGCATGGCGACCTCGAGCACGTCGGTCTCCTCCGACGCCGTCTCGCCGTGCTCGCCGTTCTCGGGATCTCTGTCGAAATCGCTGTTCATGGACCGTGGCCCCTCAAGGGAACGTCGCGTCGAGCCGGAGTTTCGCCCCGACCTTTCGCCACCGAGAGATCACCTCACCCGCCGAGCAGACCGATCAGATCGACGCACCGCTGGGCGACCTCGGCGTCCGTGCAGCCCGGGTGGTGAAACGCCACCACCTCGCCAAGAGCGACGCGGAACTCCTCTCGCGCCCTGGCGTACTCCTTGTGGATGAACGCGGCATCGGCGTCCCAGCGACGGGCAATCTCGCGAATCGGCAGACTCTCCCTCGATCGCAGCCGGAGGATCTCGACGCGACGCCGCGCCCGCTCGTCGGTCAGCCGCGCGCGTTTCTCCATGACGGTGGCCGCCTGGCGCATCAGCGCGCGCGCCCACGCCCGATCGAAGACGCGTGACAGCGTCGCCTCGTCGCTCTCGACGGCGTCTGCCTCGAGCCCGTTCGAGCCGGGACGCTCCCGCGATTGCCCGATCCTCCGCTCACAGCGGAGCGCGACGTTGCGGGTGACGCCGTAGAGGAAGCCCCGGAAGCTCGCGGGACGTTCCTCGCGGATTCGATCGAGAACGCCGTCCTGTCGAAAGCACTCGACGAAGACCTCCTGCACGGCGTCGTCGAGCTCCTCGCGGAGTCGCGAGCCGCGCCAGCGCCGCACGAGGTAGGCGCGCACCACGCCGACGTACCGCCGCGCGAACTCATCGCGATCCTTGACGCGACCGGCCGCGGCCCCGTTGATGAGCGTCCAGCACGTGACGTCGGCGTTGGCACCGGCGTTGGCACCGGCGTTGGCACCGGCGTTGGAATCGGAGAGTGGGCTCATGGTGTTCCGGGCGGAGCTCGTCTCTGTGCCTGTCTCTTCTTATTGAACCGCAACGCCCGGCCGGGTGGCGCGAAAAAACCACCGCGGGCCGGTCGCCACCCGGTTGCGTCCAGGGGCCCTTCCAGGAAGCGGCCGCGCTGCCGGAGCTTGGCGCCCGGGCGAGGCCGGCGGGCGCGGCGCCCGGCTCGCTTCCCGGCGCGCGCCCCGCGATAATGGGCCGCATGAACCTGCGCGCTCTTCGACGCGGCCGATCACCGGGAGCGAGACCGACGCGGCGCCGCCTGATGGCGTTGCGGCTCGGCGCGGTGGCCTTCGGGCTGGCGATACTCGCGGGCGTCGAGATCGTCCTCCGCATCGCGGACGTCGGCCGGCCCGCCGACCACGAGGACCCGTTCGTCGGTTTTCGATCGGTGACGCCGCTCTTCGTCCCGAGCGAGGACGGCTCGCGGCTCGAGATCGCACCGTCGCGCCATTCCTTCTTCCGCCCCGACTCCTTCTCGACAACGAAGGGACCGACGGAGCTCCGCATCTTCTGCCTCGGCGGCTCGACCGTCCAGGGACGTCCGTTCTCGATCGAGACCTCCTTCACCACGTGGCTGGAGCTCGCCCTCGCGGCGGCCGCTCCCGATCGCGAGGTCGACGTCGTCAACTGCGGCGGCATCTCCTACGCGAGCTACCGACTGGGGCCGATCCTCGACGAGGTGCTGCGCTACTCGCCGGACCTGATCGTCCTCTACACCGGGCACAACGAGTTCCTGGAGGACCGCACCTACGAGCACATCAAGGAGATGCCGGAGGCGCTCGCGCGCCCGCTCGAGCTCTGCTCGCGCCTGAGGACGTTCGTGGTGATCCGCGAGGCGATCCTCGGGGTGACCGGTCGATCGAAATCGGCGCCGGACGAGGGGCGCCCCGTGCTGCCCGTCGACGTCGACGCGCGACTCGACCACCGCGGCGGTCTCGATCAGTATCACCGCGACGAGAAATGGCGACGCGATGTCATCGCGCATTACGCGCACGCCGTGCGCCGCATGGTGGAGACGTGCCGAGACGCGGGGGTGCCGCTGATCCTCGTCAACCCGGTCTCCAACCTCCGGGACTGCGCGCCCTTCAAGTCGGAGCACCGCGACGGCATCACCGCGGCGGAACTCGAGCGCTGGGAGGGTCTCGTCGCGGAAGCGAGGTCGGTCTGGAGGAGCGACGGACGTCGCGCCGTCGCCCTCCTCCGCGAGGCGATCTCGATCGACGGGGAGTACGCCGCCATCCACTTCGACCTCGCGAAGTGCCTCGACACGCTCGGCGACCACCGTGCGGCGCGCGAGGCGTACGCCAGGGCGCTGGATCTCGACGTGTGCCCGCTCAGGATGCTCGAGCCGATGCACGACGCGCTGCTCGAGACGGCGCGACAGACCGGCACGCCGCTCGTCGATGCGAGGAAGCTGATCAGCGACCTGAGCGACGACGGCATGCCGGGAAGCTACTGGCTCATCGATCACGTCCACCCGTCGATCCTCGGGCACCGGAAGATCGCCGAGGCGCTCGCGGCGAAGATCGTCGAGCTCGGTCTCGTCGATCCGGCGGACGGCTGGGAGGAGCGCAGGCGAGAACTCTTCGAGGCCCACTTCGCATCGCTGGACGATGTGTACTTCGCTCGCGGCATCAGCCGGCTGGAGGCGGTGCGCGGCTGGGCGCGCGGCGAGGCCGGGCGCCACGAGGCGGAGAGCGTCGAAGACGCTGTCACAGGTGACGCTCCAGCGACTCTCGCGCCTCGGCGGAAACCTCCCGGGGGACGGTGATCGACACCCGGACGAGCTGATCCCCCTTCCGTCCCCGCGCCTCGATCCCCTGGCCGCGCAGGCGGAGCACGGTGTCGGATGAGGTCCCGGGAGGGACCCTGAGCGTCGCCTGGCCTCGGAGCGTGCGCACCGGCACCTCGCCGCCGAGGATCGCCGTCTTCACCGGGATCTTGACCGTCGAGCGGATGTCGAGACCGTCGCGGGTGAACTCGGCGTGCGGCGCGATGTCGACCTCGAGCAGCAGATCGCCCGAGGGTCCGCCTCGAGCGCCGGCCTCGCCCTGACCGCGCAGGCGCAGGACGGCGCCGCTCTCGACGCCGGGCGGGATCTTCACGGTGATCCGCTTCGTCCGGCCGACGCGTCCGGACCCGCGACACGTGGCGCACGCCTTGCCCGGATCGCGACCGGAGCCACCGCAGGTCGGACACGGCTGGCTGATCGAGAAGAACCCTCCCTGCCGCTGACCGCGACGCGTCACGCTGCCGCTGCCGCCACAGGTGGAACACGCCGCCGAGGCGCCACCCTCCGCGCCGCTTCCGCCGCACGACGTACAGACCGACTGGATCGGCACCTCGATCTCCGGCGAGGCGCCGAGCGCGGCGTCCTCGAAGCTCACCGTCAGCCGGTAGCCGACATCGCGGCCCGGTCGCGGTCCCGCGGCCTCGCGGTGGAATCGCTCGCCGAAGGTGTCGCCGAAGATATCGGAGAAGTGGCGCAGGATGTCGTCGGTGGATTCGAACCCCTCGAAGCCCATGTCGCGGAGGCCCTCGTCGCCGCGACTGTCGTAGGTCTGGCGCTTCTCGGGATCCGACAGCACCTCGTACGCCTCGGAGACCTCCTTGAACTTGCGCGCGGCCTCCGGGTCGTCGGGGTTCTTGTCGGGGTGGTACTTCAGCGCCAGCCGGCGGTACGCCTTGCGGATCTCGTCCTCGGGGGCGTCCCGCGCCACACCGAGAACATCGTAGAAGTCCTTCCCGCTCCCCTGCGGCATGGCCGTCTCTACTCCCCCGCGGACTCCCCATCAGCCGCCGGCGACTTCGGTATGGTGATCTGCAGCACGCCGTTCTCGAGCGTGGCGCGAATCGAGTCGACGTCGACGGCGTCCGGAAGCGGAATCCTGTGCTCGAAGTAGCCGTACTTCCACTGGCTCAGCCGGAAGGTCGCGCCGCTGCGCGAGAAGGGCGTCTCGCGCTCGCCGCGGATTACCAGCGCGTCGCCGCGCGCCGTGATGTCGATGTCCTCCTCGAGGACGCCGGGAACCGAGACATAGAGGCGATACTCGTCGGGGGTCTCGATCAGATCCGCGGCCGGCACGAACGCGACCTCGCGCTCGGCCTCCCCGCGCCGCAGCCTCGCGAGCGCGGCCTCGATCAACCGATCGGCGTCACGACGAGCCCGCTCGAGCTCGTTCCAGGGATTCCAGGGTCGGAGTTCCATCGTCGTATCTCATCCACGAGCAGTCTCGGCCGGACGAGTTTATGCCGGCACAGAGTGGCTGTAAAGCCGCTCGCCGGGCGTCGGTCGGTCGAACTCAAATGGCTTGACAGACCAGAAGTAACGCGCCCAATCTAGCCCGTATGCGACGCGTCTCCGTCACCGAGCTCAAGAACCGATTGAGCGAATACCTGCGGCTCGTCAAACGCGACGTCCGGATCCAGATCGTCGAGCGCGGCGTGCCCATCGCGTGGATCGAGGGTCTGCAAAAGGATCCAGGGGATGCCGACCTCGACCGTCTCGTTCGCGAGGGGCTCGTCACGCCACCCAGCAGGAAACCGGACCCGCTCGGACAAGCTCTCGTCCCGTGCAAGGCGGACCCGGCACGAGACGTCGTTGACCAGCGCGGGGATCGGTGAGGTTGTAGGACTGACGGATTCACCGTCCTTCCGTAGCTTCGCGCTCACCTCGTGCCTTCGCATCGAGCTCGTCGAGCTTGCCCGCGAACGGCAGGGTGTCGGGCACGACGCGCACCGGCGTGGTCAATTTGAGCGGCACCCGGCTTCCGGCGATCGGGAAGGTGAGCTCGGCGAAGAACGCCGTCCAGCCCTTCTCCGGCTTCTCGACTCTGGCCACCCACCGTCCGGGCTTCCTCGGCGAGAGCGTGCGGCTCGTCCACGCCTTGCCGATGGTCTCGAGGCGGAAATCGCGCGTCTCGGGGTTGCTCGCCTGCCAGAGGAGAACGGCGCTCGGCTCCGTCTTCGCGCGCACGACGATCGATCCGTTCTTCCTCAGCTTCCATGAAAGTTGCGGGCGCGGTGTCTCGGTGATCACGGCGTGGAAGAAGGCGGTCAGGCTCTCCGCCGCATCGGAGTCGCGCAGCGAGTGGTCGGTGTTCGGGACGTAACGCAGATACTTCTCGCCGCGGAGGTCGTCGAAGTAGAACTGCGAGGAGTCCGGCAGGAAGAACTGGTCTCCCGACGAGTTGATGATGAACTTCGGCAGCGCCAGCCGGTGGCGGTAGTAGTACGGATCGACGAGGCGGAGCAGCTTCTCGTACGCGGGGTCCTTGCGGCGATCCATGATGCCGTTGCGCTGGTAGTCCCCCACCGCCGGCGCCCAGAAGCCGTACGCCGCGTAGTGATGCTCCATCGACGGGACGACGTTGACGACGTCGATGACGATCGGCACGATCGCCGAGACGCGCCGGTCGACCGCGCCCGTGAGCCAGGTCGTCCAGCCGCGCTTCGATCCGCCGGCGACGACGAACTCGCGGATCTCGGCGCCGCCGTCGTCCGATTTCATGAACTCCTGCACGGCGTCCATGGCGCGCACGGCGCTCTTGACCATCGGCATGCGCGCCACCCAGGTCGGATCGCCGGTGTCCATGAACTTGTTCCACGTGTGGGCGACGAGATCGTCCTCGAAGCGCGGGCGGCCGTCGTCGCTGAAGGCCAGCGGCTGGTTCGGCACCATGCGCAGCTCGGCGACCACCGCGCCCGTGGCGACGCCGATCGCGCCGTACCTGCCTGCGCCGTCGGCTCCGGGTGGCCGGCCACCGTTCTTGCCGCCCCCGATGACGAGCAGCGCCGTGTCGTGCTCGAGACGGTCCGGCCTGACCAGCCGGATCCAGTGCTTCCACACCGTCCTGTCGACCTCCTCCCGCGAGCGCCACGACTGCGAGGTGAGCTCCAGGAGAAACACGGTGAAGCCCTCGCCCTTCGAGGACTCGACCTGCCGCCAGTCGTACACGGAGTCCTTGCGCGCGATGTAGTCGTCGAGCGCGGTACGCGCCGGCAAGGAGCCGTCGGCAGCAAGGCCTCGCGAGAAGAGAAGGACGCACGCCAGCAAGAAGACAGATCGGATCGTTGTGTGATGCATGAAAACCTCCGCCGACCACTATACGGAGGCCAGGGAGTCGCGGCAAGCCGCCGCCAGTTTCTTCGCTCGCGAGACGTCGGCGTGGCATACAATGGCGCGGGATCGGGCAACCGAAATCTGCGAGAAAGGGCACCGGGTCATGCCAGCGATCGTGAAAGCCAGAACACGCCGATACTCCGTCGTCATCACCGCAATCATCGCAACTCTGCTCGCGCTGCTCTCCGCGGGGCTCGCCGAGAGGCTCGAGGCGCGCGACTTCCGGCGCGGCGACTGCAACCAGGACGAGACGCTCGACATCTCCGATCCGCAGTTCGTGCTCAACTTCCTGTTTCTCGGCGGCGGCGCGCCGACCTGTCCGGTGGCGTGTGACGGCAACGACGACGAGGCCATCGACGTCTCCGATCCGCAGTACGTCCTCAACTTCCTCTTTCTCGGCGGCCCGCCGCCGCCGGCGCCCTTTCCCGCTCCGGGAAGAGATCCGACCGCCGGCCCGCTCCGCTGCGGCGATGTCGATCCTCCGCAGGCGCTCGCTTGCCGCGCGGACGGGCCTGCCGTGGCGCTCTCCTGGCAGGGCGATGCGTACGACGAGGTCGAGATTTCCCGCGACGGCCAGGTCGTCGCGCTGCTTCCCGGGGACGCCGTGTCGCACGTCGACAGGCCGTGCCGGGGAGGGACTCTGGTCTACGAGGTGCGCGGACGCGACGGACCGGCGTTCACGGACGCAGCCACATGCACGGTGCGCGGCGTCCCCGACAACCGGCCACCGGCGGTGACCATCCTGTCACCCGCGGCCGGTACCCTCCTCACGACCGGCTCGGTCGAGGTGCGGATGCGCGTCGACGACGAGCGCGCCATCCAGCGGGTGGTCATCGGCGGGCTCGACGTGCGCGTGCCGCCGGGAAGCACGCTGCCGTTGACGACGGCGGCGTTCGTCGACCTCCTCCCCGGCCCGAACCTGATCCGCGTCGAGGCGGTCGACGACTTCGGGCGCGCCACCTTCGCCGAGCTGCCGGTCGCACGAGGGCCGGTGATCCGGCGCGGCGCGTTCGCGAACGGGCTGACCTTCGACATCACCGCGGGACCGGGCTACAACGAGGTCGAGGGGATTCTCCGGCCGCTGCTCGCGCAGGTTTCCGGAGACCTCAGCGACGCTGTCACAGGGATGAGGTTCTCCTTCGACGCCGTTGTTGCAGACGTCGACGTGACGCTCACCAGCGCGACGGCTTCCACTCCGACGCTGGACCTCCTGGCGGTCGCCGGCGCCGTGGGACTTCGGAGCACCATCGCCACCGTGACGGTCAACGGCGATGTGCGGGCCGATTTCCCGTTTCCGCTTCCCGACGACAACGGGACGGTCCGCGGCACGGGCACCGGCGTCACTGCCACTGCGAACCTGAGCTTCTCCCCGGACGCCGCTCGCACCGGCATCGATGTGACCGTCATGGATCTGTCGGTCAGCATCAACAATATCGACGCCAGCGTCAGCGGGCTGGTCCTCGGCGGCCTGGTCAATCTGCTGCTGCCGCTCTTCGAGGACACGATCAGGTCACAGTTCGAGACGGCCCTCGCCGGAGCGATCAACAGTGGTCTGGCGCCTGTAATCGCCGAGGCGCTGAGCGACCTGCGCATCCCCGAAATCGACCTCGGCGCGGTCTCTGCGAGCACTCGTTTCGCCGACATCCTCGAGTCGACCCGCGGCCTCACCATGCTGCTCGACACGGCCTGGTCGGCGGACACGGTCGCTCCCGGGTTCCCCGAGTATCCCGGAAGCCTCGCCCGCCTGGCGCCGTTCCCGACGTCGTTTCAACCGACGCCCGACGCGACCATCTGCATCTCGGTCGACTCCCTGAACCAGGCGCTCCTCGAGCTCGTCTCGACCGGCGCGCTGAGCGCGGAGCTCGATCTCTCGGGTGTCGACTCGCCGATCGACCTCACCGTGCTCGCGATGGCCGCGTTCCTCGGCGACGGGCGGCTCTCCTGCATCCCGGGCGTGTCGGCGAGGGATCCCGTGACGCTGCGCGTCGCTCCGCGGGTGCCGCCGACGGTGCGCCTCTCGCCGGTGCGCGGCGGCGGTGCCTCGGCGGGGTTGCTGCCACGGGGCGCGTCGTGGCGCCACGCCGGCGGTGGAAGCGCCGCTCCGGGCTGGACCGACGCCGACTTCGACGACAGCGCCTGGCCCGAGGGCGCCTCGGGATTCGGCGCCGGCGACGGGCTGCCGTCGTCCGTGGAGACGCGCATCGACAGGGCGCCGACGGCCGCTTCACCTCTCCTCTTGCGCGGGACGTTCGACGTCGCCGACCCGGAGCGACTCGACGCGCCGACGCTGCGAGTCGAGACCGACGGCGGGTTCGTCGCGTGGCTGAGCGGCGCCGAGATCGCGCGCCGAGATGCGGGCGGCGCCGGTGATCCGCCGCGCCACGCCGAGGTCGATCTCGCCGCGACCGGCGGGTTGCTCGCCGGCCGGAACGTCATCGCCATCGAGGCATCGAGCGCAGCCGGAAGCGACTCCTTCGTCATCGTGCCGGAGGTCTTCGAGCAGTCGCCGCTCTTCGCCGTTGCCGCTGGAGACGGCGGCGGGGCGGGCGGCCCCGCGGGCGGGCTGGATGGCGTGCTCGAGGTGCGCGAGCTCGTCGTGTCCTTCGTCGCGGCGAACACCGAGCTCTTCGCGCTCGGCCTCGGCTTCGATATGGCGGTCGAGCTCGGCCTCGGCGACGACGGCCTGACGGTCTCCTTCGACATCGAGGACGGTCCCGACCAGGACACGCTGCCCGACGCGATCATCGGCGGCATCGCCGGTCTCGACATCGGCGTCGCGTCGGAGAGCTTCGACATCGACGACGACAAGCTCGTCTTCCTCGCCCAGGTGCTGCTGACCGTGCTCGGGCCGGAGCTCGGCGGGCTGCTCGGGTCGTTCGAGCTGCCGACCCTCCCGCTGCCGACGCTCGAGTTCGACCTCGGCGGGGCGCCAACGACGCTGGGCATCGCGGGCGCGACGCTCGTCGCCCTCGACACCAACGGAGGCAGCCCCGACTGGCTCTGCATCCTCGCGGACCTGCTCCGCCGATGAGATCGCCGGAAGCGTGGACCCCCGGCAGGCGGGCGCCACTCGCGGCGTCCGCCCTCGCCCTGTGTCTGTGCGGCCCGCTCGCGGGAGCGGACTCGCCGATCTGGGGCTACGCGGATCTCCACTCGCACCAGTTCTCGAACCTCGGCTTCGGCGGCGCCCTCTTCCAGGGGGCGGCGTTCGATCCGGATGACCGCATCGAGCGTGCTCTCGCTCACTGCGACTTCGACGCGGCGGGCACGATCGTCGATTCGTTCGGGCGCCCGCTGACGCCGATCCCCGGCTTCGGCGACGCGGCCCACGGTCCGGGCGGCGTCGGCGACCTCGTCGGCGCAGCGTCCGGACAGGGATTCGGCCATGCGGTCGGCGGCTATCCGGAGTTCGACGGCTGGCCCCGGTGGAACACGCGGACGCACCAGCAGATGTACTACGAGTGGCTGGAGCGCGCCTACCGTGGAGGGCTGCGGCTTCTCGTCATGCTCGCGGTCAACAACAAGTTGCTCTGCGTGATCTCGAACCAGCGACGCGGCTTCGGGTGCAACGACATGGACGCGGTCGACCGGCAGCTCGCCGCGGCGCGCGAGCTCGAGGCATTCATCGATGAGAAACACGGCGGGCCGGGGCAGGGCTGGTACCGCATCGTGCTCTCCGGCGCCGAGGCGCGCCGCGTCATCGAGGACGGCAAGCTGGCGGTCGTGCTCGGTATGGAAGTCGACGACCTCTTCGACTGCGTCGAGCTCGGCGATGGGTGCACGCCGGAGTACGTCCGCGAGCAGCTCGCGAGGTACCACGCGCTCGGCGTGCGCCATCTCTTTCCAGTGCACCTCTTCGACAACGCCTTCGGCGGCGCCGCCATCGGCGACGACGTCTTCAACTTCGGCAATCGGATCCTCAACGGATCGTACTTCGAGGTCGCCGACTGCGCGAGGGACGGGTACGACTACCGGCTCGGCGCCTCGCAACAGGTGACGCCGGCGCTCGTCTCGTTGCTCCTCGAGTCGCCCTACATCGAGAGCCTCTTCGGAGAGATCGAGCCGCCGCCGGAGTACGCCGAGGCCGCCCACTGCAACGCCCGTGGCCTGACGCCGCTCGGCGAGGTGCTGATCCGCGAGATGATGGCGCGCCGGATGATCATCGACATCGACCACATGTCGAAAGTGATGACCGACCAGGCCCTGGGGATCGCCGAGGAGACCGGCTATCCGGTGGTGTCGGGACACTCCGGGTTCCTGGAGACCTTCGGCGTGACGCATCGCGCCGAGCGCGGCAAGAACGCCGAGGACGTCGAGCGCGTCCGACGACTCGGCGGGATCTTCGCGCCGATCCTGCACCAGGGAGACCTCGACCGCGTCCAGCCCTTCGGCAACCTCGTGCCGCACGATTGCGGCAGCTCGTCGACGACGCTCGCGCAGGTGTACCTCTACATCGCCGACGCGATGCGGGGCGGCGCGGTCGCGTTCGGGAGCGACTTCAACGGCTTCGCCGGCGAGCCACGACCGCGCTTCGGCGACGAGGGCTGCGCCGCGCAGCGCGGTGGCGTCGAGTACCCGTTCCAGGTGCACGGCGAGCAGACCGCGCTCGACCGGAGCGTCGCCGGCGACCGCGTCTTCGACTTCAACACGGACGGACTGGCGCACGTCGGCCTGGTGCCCGACCTCGTCGAGGACCTCCGCAGCGTGCTCCCCTCCGACGATCTGCTCGACCCGCTGTTCCGGTCCGCGGAGGCGTACGTGCGACTCTGGGAGCGCATCGACGCCGGCACGCACGCGCCGTGCTTCACGCCACGACGGGCCGCGGGATCGATCGCGACCGGCATCGACGACGCGACGCGACGCCCGACCGACGACGGGCTCTCCGATGACAACTGGATCGTCGTCGGCCCGGACGGCAGCGGGTTCGGCGAGGCGTGCGCCGCGGTGATCCGTCGCGATCGGTTCCCGGTGGGGCCGGCGGGACCGTGGAACGCGAGCGGCGATCGCTCGCGCTGGATCGGCCTGTCGACGCCCGAGGCACGCGGCGGGCCGGGGGTGTGGACGTTCCGCGTCACGGTGCGCGTCGAGCCCGACGGCGGCGACGAGACACCGGCGATTGCCGGTCGCTGGACCTCCGACGGTCCGACGCTCGACGTCCTGGTCAACGGCGTGTCGGCGGGGATCACGGGCGCGGGCGATGTGACGCGACTGGAGCCCTTCCCGGACGGCGCCGGCGCCGGGCTGTTCAGGATTGGCGACAACGTCGTCGAGTTCCTGGTCGGACGCGACGGCGACGGCCTGCAGCCGGTCGGCCTGCGCCTCGAGGCACGCATCGGCGCGCCGTCATCGTCCTCGCAGCGACCGGGAGACTGCAATCAGGACCGCGTTCTCGACATCTCGGACGCCAGCTGCCTCTTCGGCCACCTCTTCCTCGGCAGCCCGGAGAACCTCCCGTGCGACGCCGGAAGCGCGTTCGAAACCGCGAACGTCACCCTCCTCGATCACAACGGCGACAGCGCCATCGACATCTCGGACGGCGTGGCCATGCTCCAGTTCCTCTTCGCGGGAGGAGCACCACCGGCACTGGGGACGGAGTGTGTGGAGATCGATGGGTGCCGGGAGAGCTGCGCGCCGTAAAGTTCCCGTTCTCGGAATCGGTCATCCGAATCGGAATCGGAACCGGTGTCGGAGTCGGAATCGGAACCGGTGTCGGAGTCGGTGTCGGTGTCGGAGTCGGTATCGGTATCGGAGTCGGTGTCGGTCATCCGTATCGGCCATCGGTATCGGAGTCGGTCATCGGTATCGGCCATCGGCATCGGAGTCCGTCATCGGACTCCGATACCAGAGCCCTCGAGGACGGGAACGGGAACGGGAACGGAAACGGAATGGAGGCCGAAAGATCAACGACTCGACGCGCGATAGCTGCCGTTGTGGAGGCTGGCGAGCTTCTGCATGAACTCCGTGGCGCCGGGGTTCTGGTCGGTGCCGACGAAGATGGTGTGCACGCGGATGTCGCGCCCCGGGTTCGCCGCCAGGGTCTCCTGGAGGATCGCCGCGGCCTGCTGGGGTGACGCGCCGCCCTGTCCGCGGACGAACGGGCAGACGGTCGGGCGGCCGTCGCCGGCGACGATCACGGAGCGGCTGCTGCCCTCGACGCGCCGGAGCATCTCGAGCGACTTGACGACGCCCGGTCCGAGGCACGTGCCGAGACTGAGCTGGCGATTGTGCAGGAAGGCGATCGCCGACATCTTGTTCGACTGCGTCGCCTGCACGACGGTCGGCCGGAACGGAAACGCGCCGCTGCCGTAGAACACGAGCCCGAACTTCGCCTTCGGGGTGAGCTGCATGATCGCCTGTGTGATCTCGCGCTTCTGGATCTGCCAGCGGCTGTTCTTGCGCATGCTGAGCGACTCGTCGACGCAAAAGACGATCGCGTCGGCCTCGTACTCGCCGCCGTAGAAGAAGATCACCTCGGGCGCCTCGGGCTCGTCCTCCTCGACCCCGTAGGCGTCGAAGGGAAGGTCGAGGTTCTCCTTTCGGGGGGCGCTCGAGGAGTCGCCGGAGAGGATGCCCAGCGAGCCGCCGAGCACCACGAGGGCGAGGACCGGGACGAGACCGCGAACGAGCTTTCGGTGCGCGCTGTTCACCGTGGACCTCCTGGCCGTTGGAACCGGCATCGTCCCAGAGCGCCGCCGGCATTGCAAGGACTACTCTGCCCGCCGCGGCCGTTTTCCGGAGGCCGCATCGGGCCATAGGCCCCGGCGTTATCTTGACTTTCGTCTCCCCCGCGGCGACGCTCGCCGGGTATGACACTTCGCGCGCTGTCGCCGAAAACCGCGCTGGTCGCAGCGATCGTCGCCGGCATCATCGGGCCGGCAGCGCTCTCGGACGATGAGTGGCCGCGCTACGCGCACGACGGCGCGCTCACCGGACGCACGCCGCTGCGGGGGGACATCGTCGCGCCTCGAGTCGCCTGGTCGGTCTCGGTCGCGGGGACGGCGCTCGAGGTCGAGCTGCGCCCGGTCGGCGGCCGGCATCGCCTGGAGATCGACGGCGGAAAGACGGAGACCCCGCGCTCCATCCGGCTCCCGGCAGCGCCGCTGCGCGACATCGACGGCAGCGGCACGCTGCGGCCCGCGCCCGAGACGTACCACGAGCGATGGGCGAAGGTGCTCCCCGACGTCGGCGGCCTGCAGCGCACGCGCTGGGATCAGACGTGGACGACCGCCCCGATCTGCCACCTCGAACTGTGGGCGAACGACGGGGGCGCGGAGAGCCCGCGGCTGGTGTGGCGAAGCGCGCCGGAGGGCACGGTCTTCATGCCGCTCTGCGTCGTCCACGACATCGACGCGGACGGCACGCAGGAGATCTGCGTCGCGCTCCACTACCGCGTGATGCTTTACGAGGCGACCACCGGGCGGAAGGAGAGCGAGCTCCGCTTCCACTCGAGCCGCAGCTACGGTTGGTTCGGGCTCGCGGACGTCGACGCGGACGGCCTGATGGAGATGGTCGTGCTGTCGGACTTCCAGAGCCACCTCGACGTCATCGACATCGATCCGACCCGGCCCGAAGCCGATCGCCTCTCCGTCAAGTGGCGCCGGGACATCGAGACGCGGATCGAGATGCGCGAGAAGTGGCCGCAGATCGGTCCGCGGCCGCTCGCGGACGTCGACGGCGACGGCGATCCGGAGATCGTCATCAACCTGCATAACGACAGCGGCGACGGCGAGTGGCACGTGGTGGTCATCGACGCCGCGAGCGGCAAGATGGTCCTCGATCTCCCGCGGCGTTACACGCACGGCAACGCCGACGTCGACGGGGACGGCGCGGCGGAGATCTTCTGCGTCGACTCGAGCGGCGTGCGCGTCTCGACACGCGGCCGCGCGGAGATCATCGGCATGCGGGAGGGGCGTGGCGAGGTCGAGTGGTCGCGCGACGGCGTCTCGTTCGCGCTCGCCGACCTGCCGGCGCTCGGCGCGCTGTGGTCGACCGGCGCGACGGCGGGCATGCGACACGTCCTGCTGACCGACGAGCGGAGCCGGCCGGCTTTTCTCGCCGTCTCGGCCGACAGCGTCACCGCGCTTCGTCACGACGGCGAGCGCATCGACACGATCTGGCAGGTGAGCGGGTTCGATGGCGCGGTGGAGGCGGCGGGTCTCGAGTCGCGGGAAGGCGGTGTCGCGGCGCTGGTGCGGGTCCGCATGCCGCCGCGCTCGACGGCGACGCTCGAGGGGCAGGGCGCCGCGCCCGTCATCGTGTCGAGCGCGCCTCTCGGCACGGCGTCGTTCATGCCGATCGCCGCGAGGCTCGAGCGCAACGGTCCGGTGCACGTCATCGTCGAGGGCGCGGGCGAGAGCATCGTGGCGATCCGACCGCCGCCCGGCGATGGCGCGTCGGAGATCGTCTGGCAGCGTCGCGGACGCGGCATGGGTGACGGCTCGCGTCCGGGCGGCGTCCTCGCGGTCGACCTCGACGGCGATGGCGCGAACGAGGTGGTCGCGGCATCGGAGTCGCCGGAGGGCGCCGCGGCGCTCGTGGCCTTCACCGGCGATGGCGCCACCCGATGGCGACGCGTCTTCGACGGCATGCCGGGCGCCAGACCCGTGCACAACGTCGGCGGTCTCACTGCCTGGTGGCCGGGTCGGCTGCGCTCGCCGGACTCGGTCGACCTCTTCGTCAACACGCGTCGCGGGCTGATGCACTCGGACGTCGGCAACCTCGTCGACGGCCGCACCGGCGAGGTGGTGTGGTCGCGCGAGAGAGCGAGCGCTCCCGGTCAGTTCACCTGGGGATACGCTGGAGTCCCGCTCGGCATCGCGGACGTGCTCGGCGATGCGCGTGAGGAGCTCGTCAACCTCTTCCCGGTTTGCTTCTGGGTCGCCGACGGCGCCACCGGCGAGCTGGTCGCCGCCGTCGAGCTCGCCTCGCGCAAATCGTTGCCGGCATGGGCGGCGTACGGCGAGCCGATCGTCCACGACGTGGACGGTGACGGCAAGGTCGAGGTCCTGCTCGACAGCGTCTATATCCTGGCGCTGCTCGATCGCGAGGGACGGCCGATCTGGCACGGAAAGCGCCGGGCGGACTACCCTACGGGAAGCGACGACGACAACGTCGGCGAGACCACCGCCACGAAACACGCTCTCCTCGATCTCGACGCCGACGGGCGCCTCGAGATCGCCTCCGCCGGATACCGCGACGGTGTCCGGGCGATCGACGCACGCGATGGCACGGTGCTCTGGTCGCTCGACGCGCCGAAGCCGACCGGACACAAGTGCTCCGCGGCGGACATCGACGGCCGCGACGGCGACGAGCTCATCTACGTCGCCAGAAACACGCTCGTCGTCGTCACCGGCGACCGTCGCTCGGGGCGCATCCTCTGGACCTGGGACGCGCCGGCGACACTGTCGCTGCCGGCAATCGCCGACCTCGACGGCGACGGACGCGCGGAGATCGCCGTGCAATCGGCCGATGGCACTGTCTACGTGTTGGACGGTTCCCGTTGACCCGTGCCAAATCTCGTCCTCGTCCTCGTCCTCGGCCTCGTTCACACGAGCGCGCGGCCGAAGTTCGACGTGGACGGGAACGCAGATTACACAGATTGCGCAGATGACGCAGATCGAGGAGCAGGCGTGTCCCTGTCTCTGACCTCGGTCCTCTGTCCTCGGTCTCGGTCCTCTGCCTCGGCCCTCCGACTCCGTCTCGGTTTCCGGGACCGGGACCGGGCATTTCCAGGCCGGACTCCTCGCCGCGACTCGGTCCGGTAGTGTAGACTGATGCACCGGAAATCTCGTGAGACTGCCTGGAGGAGGGCCCCCC
The DNA here is from genome assembly GCA_041569895.1 of Planctomycetota bacterium. Classification (GTDB taxonomy): domain Bacteria; phylum Planctomycetota; class UBA8108; order UBA8108; family JACQVS01; genus JBFFXF01. Next base: position 28,878 of record JBFFXF010000024.1, read on the forward strand.
GATGTCCGACACGCAGCGTCCCGTCAGCCGGCGCAGCTTTCTGCGCGGCGCCGGCGGCGTCCTGGCCACGATCACCATCGCGTCGCCCGACATCCTCGGGGGCACGAGAACGCCGCCGAGCGAGAAGCTGCGCTTCGCCTTCATCGGGGTCGGCGGACGCGGCCGGCACAACCTCGGCAAGCTGAGCTCGGGAAACGAGGTCGTCGCGCTCTGTGACGTCGACGACCGCCGGGCCGGCGACGCGTTCGTGCGCTTCCCGGAGGCCAGGCGGTTCCACGACTTTCGCAAGATGCTCGACGCGCTCGAAGACTCCATCGACGCGGTGGCGATCTCGACCCCGGACCACACGCACGCGGTCGCGGCGATGGCGGCGATCCAGCGCGGCAAGCACGTCTACTGCGAGAAGCCGCTGGCGCACTCCGTGCACGAGATCCGCAAGCTGATGCATTCGGCGCGCGAGAAGAACGTCGTCACGCAGCTCGGCAACCAGGGGCACTCCTCGGGCTCGATCCGCAAGCTGGTCGAGTGGGTTCGCGACGGCGCCATCGGCGCGGTCCACACCATCAACGCGGCCTGCAGCGCGGTCCATTGCCGCATCACCGACCTGAAACGGCGCGGGGAGCGACCGTCCGTGCCGAGCGAGCTCGACTGGGACCTCTGGCTCGGCCCGGCGGCGTGGCGTCCTTACCATCCCATGTACCTGCCGGGAAGCTGGCGCGCCTGGCGGCCGTTCGGCAACGGAACCATCGGCGACTGGGTCTGCCACGTCGTCGACCCGTCGTTCTGGGCGCTCGAGCTCGGCGCCCCGGCGACGGTGGAGGTGGTCCGCCTCGTCGATTACGACCCGGCGGTGCACGCGGACACGTTCCCGAAAGGCAGCATCATCCGGTTCGAGTTCCCGGCGCGCGGTGACCGTGGCCCGGTGACGCTCAACTGGTACAGCGGCGAGTCGCGCATCCCGAAGCCGGAGGGCTCCGATCGCGATCCGCCGAAGACCGGCGCCGTGCTCCTCGGGGACCGCGGCGTCATCCAGCACGGCTCGCACGGCGCCGGCGGCGTGCGCATCGTCCCGGAGGAGAAGATGGCGGCCTACGAGCAGCCGGAACCGTCGATCCCGCGCGTCCGCGGCCACCACGAGGACTTCCTCGCCGCGATTCGCGAGGGACGCAAGGCGGGATCCGACTTCGCGCTCTATGGCGGTCCGCTGACGGAGATCGCCATGCTGGGCATCATCGCCATGCGCTTCCCCGACCGGAAGCTGACGTGGGACGCCAGGGCCGCGCGCTTCACGGATTGCGACGAGGCCAACCAGCTGGTCGCGCCGCCGGTGCGCGAGGGATGGTCGCTCTGAGACTCGGCCGGCGCCCTCGTCAGCGCCGGGGGCGCACCGAATCGCTCAGAGATTGATGTTCTTGAGGATCTCGCCGGCCGTCTTCGACGTCAGGTGGCTCTTCAGCGACTCCGCGACGTCGATGCCGTGCTTGTTGGCGACGCCGACGACCGCGAGGATGACCTCGGCGATCTCCTTCTCCATGCCGGCGCGGTCAGCGTGGATGACGGCCTGGGCGAGCTGGCCGGACTGCTCGAGAAGAAACGCGAGCTGGTGCTCCGCGGGGATGCGGTTGATCGGATCGCCGAACTCGTCGCGCACCCACGCCTGAAACTCGCTGACCTTCATTGTTCCCCTCCTCGCCGTCTCCGCGCTCTCAGCGGCTCGGGATGGCATTGACGAAGCTCTTCCACTCGCGCTCGAAACGCGCCATGTCGACGCGCGCGAACGTCGCCCGGAAGGCCTCCTCGATGTTCTTGCCGTCGTTCAGGAGCTGGAAATACTTCACGAGGAGCCTGCGGTAGCCCTTGCTCTTTCCCTCGAGCATGAAGTAGACGAGCGACCACGCCTGGGCGTAATGGATGCTCGCCATCTGGGGGTTGTACATCTCGGCGCGGCTCATCATCATGAGATCCGCGGGCGGCGGGTACCGGTTATAGCGGAACGCGAAGTGGATGGCCTCGATGCGGTCCTTGTTCGGCCTCGGGATGACGCGGCGTTTCGATGGGATGTACTCGAACGCCCCGAAGTACTCCGCGACGCCCTCGTTGAACCACTGCGGCGGGCGCTCGATGTAATCGTGAATGAACTGGTGGAAGGCCTCGTGGTTGAGGACCGCCACCGTCTTGTCGAGCGTCGGGTACTGGAAGAGCTGCAGGATGCGGAAATCGGGCTCGTAATGGCCTCCCGCCATCCGCGGGCCGCCGTTGGCGATGTACTCCTCGCGACTCTCGTGGATGTAGATCGGGTACTTGCGGTCGGGGCGCTTCGTCTTCGGGAAGACCTTGATGTAGGCCCTGCGGATGCGCTCGGCGGCCTCGGCGATCTCCCTGGCGTAGCTCTCCGAGATGCTCGTCTTGATGATGTAGTTCTTGGTCTCGTGCGTGAAGGTCTGCTTCCAGTTCGGCCCCTTGATGGCGACGGCGAGGCGCGCCAGGATGGCCTTGCGCTCCGCGGTTTCCTTCACCGCCTGCGCTCTCTGGACGTACTCCTGCGCCTCGGTGAACTTCCCGAGCCGGATCAGGATGGTGGCCTTGCGCTCGAGAGCGAGATCGTACCTGGGGTGAAGCTCGAGCGCCTTGTCGTACTGCTCGATCGCCTTCTCGAACTCCTTGATCGAGACGAAGACGTCGCCGTACTCGACGTAGGCCTCGTGGAAGTTCGGATTCAGATGGAGCGCGCGCTCGAGCCGGCTCTTCGCCCTCGAGAACTCCTCCGACATCTGGTAGCAGATGCCGAGATAGTAGTGAACCTGCGGCACGTCCTGCGCCTTCAGTCGCGCGTCCTCGAGCTTCTGGATGACCGCGCGGAGGCTCTTCTTCTCCTCGGAGTCGACGTACTCGCGGTACGCCTCGACGGCCGCCTCGACGGTCTTGCGGCTCTTCTCGGGAACGTCGGAGAGCAGCAGGTTGCTCCGGGGCGCTTCGTCCGCGACGAGCGCGGGCGCGACGAAGAGCGTCGAGGCGACGAGTGTGGCGGAGAGGCTCCGCGTCGAGAGTATCGTCCACATGGAAGGCCGGCTCCTGTCCCCGAGTTGGCCAGAATTCGATAATGGTTCCGACCACTCTGTTGTATCGAAGAGCACACATGTCGACAAGCGATTTCGGCACCGGCGCCTCGTTCGCGCTCGCCGCGGCGCTCGCGATCGGCGCGCTCTCCGGATGTCACGGTGCGGGCGCCGCCGCGCCGCACGGACTGGGATTTCTCCGACGGGAAGGCCGCTTCGACGCGTTTCTGGAGCGCGCGACGCGGGAGAGCGAGGTCTTCCGCCGGCGAATCGTCGCGTCGCGGCCGAATAGCTCGAGCGGGGCGGACCACATCGCGCGGGCGATCGTCGCCTTTCGCGACCGAGCCGGCGCGCACCTCGACCGACGGCTGGACGTCGATTCGTTTCGCCAGGACGCGGCGCTGCTGGTCGAGCGCATGCGCGGGCGCGGGCGCATCGACGGCGAGGAGGTCTACGGCGACTTCGAGGGCCTCTGGTACGGCCTCTGGGACGGGAACCGCGTCGACCACAACTGGAGCGACGTGGTCGAGCTCGACCCGCCGCTCGAGGTGGCCATCGAGGGGGGACCCCCGGTCCGCGTTCGCTCGTGGCAGTACGCCTGGGTCGGCGACGGCTACGGCCTGAACCTCGTCGCCACGGTCGACGGCGAGAACGACTTCCTGCTCGGCTACGTCGTGCACGTCGAGGACGGCGACCTCGACCGCGAGCGGATGCGGCGCCCGCACGTCGGCATCCCCGCGGGGCCGGGACGGCTGATCTGGCTCACCGCCGGTGAGGTGTTCCTCGAGGAGAGCTTCACCGACGCCACGGGCCAGGACGCCTATGCGATCACCGGCTTCTTCTACGACTCCGGCGATGACGGTCGCGTCACGGCGCGCCGTGCGTTTCAGGCGGTCTACTCCCGGGATGCGCAACGGCGCGTCCCGTGGTTCGGCTTCGAGGTCGAGGTCGACAGCGGACGCTGAGCCGCCCGATCACTGACAGCCGAGGGTCGACGCGTCGCACGTCAGCACGTCGGGCGTCTCGTCGACACCGCACGCGGGAAACGGCGACGCGATCACCGGCCCGGCGAGGAAGAGGTAGTTGAAGATGTAGATGCCGTCGGTGAGGTCGACCTCGCCGTTGTCGTTGACGTCCGCGGCGTCCGGACACGGCAACACGATCCCGCCCCGGAAGAGGAAGAACAGCGTGAAGATGCCGTCGGAGAGATCGAGGCGGTCGTCCGGGTTGACGTGACCGCGCGTGAAGCGAATCTCCGGCTCGTACGTGAAGCCCTGCGATTCGGTGTCACACCCGAAGTCCGTGCACACGGTGACGCTCGCCGGACCGACGGCGCAGTCCGGAGCGGTGACCTCGAGGGTCTCCCCGTCGGCGAGCAGCGTCGCGACGGCGGGGACGCCGCACACCTCGACCCGCAGACCCGCCTCGGCGAACCCGGTGCCCGCGATCCGGAAGACGTCACCCGGCCGGCCCCGGTTGTCGACGAACGACAGGATCTGCGGCGTCAGGTCGACCAGATCGAGCGCGCCGTCACGCAGCGTCGGCCTCACCGAGCCGCCGTTGACGTCGGTCATGATGTTGAGCTTGAACGGCACGGCGAGCTCGACGTTCTGGAAGTCGACCAGCGCGACCTGCTCGTTCGACACCAGCACGTCGAACGTCACGCGGAAGATCTCGATGCGCGTTCCGGGTCCGGTGCTGTTGTCGATGGTCGCGGACGACGTGCTGAACACCAGACCGTAGTTCACCGACCCGCCGGTGTTGTCGACCGTCCCGTCGAACCACTCCGGCGTCAGCGCCAGGACGTCGGATCCGATGTCGACCGCGGTGACGCTGATCTGCGCCGGATCGAACTCGAAGTAGAGCGAGACCCCGTAGACCTCCTGGTCCGCGTCCATGTGGATGGAGACCACGTTCCCCGTCGACGAGACCGGAAACCGCTGGTCCTCGATGAAGAAACGATTCTCCGCACGCGCCCCGCGTGTCGCGAGACCGAGGACGAGAGCACCAGCGAGAACGAGCGCCCGGCGACCGACCGTCAGCCGGAGCAATGCAATCGCAAGGACCGACGAGCGGAGGGATCCCCCACCGCGGAGAGGCGGAGTACGCATGGCAACAAACCCGGTTATGAGTGATCGGAACGGGAGACGGGGACCAGTGGCTCGTCCCCGATCGTCGTTTCAGGGGGCCAATCGTAGCAGGTGGCGTGTCGGGCGGCAACCGGGACGCTGAGTACGGAAGGACGATCCCGACGAGGAGGACGGGAACGCAGATTGCGCAGATGACGCAGATTGACGCAGAGTGAGGAGGGTGGGCGGGGCATGGAGATCGGCATCGGAATCGGAGTCGGAATCGGTATCCGTATCGGTATCGGTATCGGTGTCGGTATCGGACCTCGGTCTCGGCCCTCTGGTCTCTGGTCTCTGGTCTCTGGTCTCCGCCTCGGCCCCCGTCAGTCCCGGCCCCGACACTCGGCCACCAGCTCGACGCCGCAGGCTTTCGGGCACGGGCACGGGCACGGGCACGGGGACGGGAACGGGAACGGGAACGGGGACGGGGACGGGACCGAGGACGAGCACGAGCACGAGGCGGGCATCCCCCGGACTTCGCTGGGTCTGTCGCCGCTCGCCGGCCCCGTGGTACCATGACCCCCGCGATGACCGACATCCGCGAGCTCGTCGAGCACGCTCACGTGGTCGACGTGCACGAGCACCACATCCCCGAGATCTTCCTCGCCCGCGACGTCGGCCTGCTCCAGCTCTTGCGCCAGAGCTACGCCGGCTGGACCGTCGCGCGGCCCTACCCGTTGCCGTCCGAGTCGCGAGCGGCGGACCCGATGCTCGCGGACGTCGGCGCCGTCACGTGGGCAGAGATCGCGCCGTACGTCGAGCGCAGCGGCTCGAACGCGTTCGTGCGAAACCTGCTGCGGGCGCTCGGCGAGCTCTACGAGCCGGCCGCCGCCGGCATCACGCCGGACACCTGGGAGGAGATCGACGAGGAGATCCGCCTGCGTCACGCCGATCCGCGGTGGCCCCGCGAGGTCATCCGCCGCGCCCATGTCGCGCACGTGGTCACGGACAACTACACCGACCCGCTGCTCGACGTGCGGCAGGCGTTCGGCGACTCCTACAGCTCGGTCTGCCGCATCAACTGCCTCGCGCTCGGCTGGCATCCCTCGTCGCGCGACCACAACGACAACAGCGCGTGGCAGCTCGCCGAGCGGCTCGGCCATCGGCTCGAGCGCTTCGAGGACTACGAGTCGCTCCTCGAGCAGATCGTCCGCACCCTCGGCGCGCGCGGGCAGGTGGCGCTCAAGAACGCCCTCGCGTACGACCGTGACATCCGCTTCGGCCCGCCCGACGAGAGGCTCGCCCGCGACGCGTGGCGCAAGGCGGAGCCGACCCCCGACGAGCGCACCGCGTTCGGCGACTTCGTCGTCGATCGACTCTGCGCGCTCGCCGGCGAGCACGACGTGCCGGTGCAGATGCACCTCGGCACGGCGCTGACCCGCGGCTCGCACCCGATGGGCGTCGCCGACCTGGTCGAGCGCCACCCGCGCACCCGCTTCCTCCTGATGCACCTCGCCTACCCGTGGAGTCGCGACCTGCTCGGCCTCGCCTTCGTCTACCGGAACATCTGGCTCGATCTCACGTGGTCGTTCCTGCTCAGCCCGTCGCACTTCCGCGCCGCGCTCCACGAGGCGATCGAGGTCCTCCCCGACGAGACCCGCATGATGGTCGGCGGCGACAACTGGCACGCCGAGGAGACCTACGGGGCGCTCGGCGCGGCGCGACGGCTGATCGGCGAGGTGCTCCGGGAAAAGCTCGCGTCGGGTTACTTCGGGCGCGAGGATGCCGAGCGCCTCGCCCGCCGGATCCTGGCGGAGAACGCCCGGGAGTTTCTCGGCGTCGATCGGGACGGGTGAGGGGCAAAGGATATGGACGCGGACTCTCGATAAAACAGAAACCCGGTACCTACCCGCGCTCGCCGTCGGCCCACTCCGCAACGGCGGTGCGCGCACGGAGCCGGTATGACGGGAAACTGGAGGAAACGGATGGCTCGCACACTCGCGCTTATCGGAATGGCGCTCATCGCGCCGGCGATCTCCGCCGGCGCATCGGAAGACGCTGATCAGCCCGCGACGCACCGGGTGTCGCGCGGGCCGTTCCGCGTCGTTGTCTCGCTCCCGGCCGTGCTCGAGTCACCGGAGGCCCGCGAGGTCTCGGTGCGCCCCGACGAGTGGACGTCCCTCGTCGTCCGCGAGGCCGTCGACCACGGCGTCGAGGTCCGCGAGGGCCAGGTGGTCCTGGCGCTCGAGACCGAGGAGATCGACGAGGCGATCCGCTCCGCCGAGCTCGACCTCGAACTCTCCCGCATCGAGCACGAGGGCGCGCAGCGCGACCTGGAGCTCCTCGAGAAGAGCTCGGCGCTCGACGTCGACGTGGCGGAGCGCGCCAAGCGACGCGCGGACGAGAGCCTCGTCCGCTTCATCGAGATCAACGAGCCGCTCTCCGAGAAGCGAGCGCGGCTGTCGGCGGAGAACTCGAAAGACTACCTCGCGTACCAGCTCGAGGAGCTCGAGCAACTCGAGAAGATGTACCGGGCCGACGACCTCACCGAGGAGACGGAGGAGATCATCCTGAGGCGCCAGCGTGACAGCGTGAAGCGCGCCAAGTTCGCTCTCGAGGAGTCGGAGATCGCCCGCGACGAGATGCTCCAGGTCGGCCTGCAGGTGCGCCGGGAGTCGCTCGAGAACTCGGTGCGGCGGCAATCGATCGCGCTTCAGAAGGCGCGCGAGACCGCCGAGCGCGCCCTCGCGACGCAGCGCGTCACGGTGGAGAAGAAACGGCTCGAGCACGAGCGCAACGCGCGCAAGCTGGAGAGGCTGCGCGCCGACCGCGAGCTGCTCGACGTTCGCGCGCCGATCGACGGCATCGTCTACCACGGGCGCGCGACGCGAGGCAAGTGGACCGCGCTCGCCACGGCGACGGAGAAGCTGCGACGCGGCAGCTCGGTCGCCCGGGGCGACATCGTCATGACGGTGGTTCCCGACGTCGCGCTGCGGCTCCGCCTCGACCTCCCCGAGGCGCACGTCCACCACGTGCGGCCCGGCCTCGAGGGATCCGCGAGCCCCGCGGCGTTTCCGGACGCGGAGCTTCCCGCCGCCGTCGAGTCGGTCTCGCGCGTGCCGGTCGCGCCGGGCATCTTCGATGCGGTCGTCGAGCTCGAGGGATCGGAGCACCTCGAGCGACTGGTCGCCGGGATGGCGTGCACGGTCGAGCTCGTCCCGTACTCGAGCGGCGACGCGCTCACCGTTCCGAACGGCGCCATCCACGAGGAGTCCGACGTCACCGTCGTCTGGCTGCAGGGAAGGGACGGCGGGGCGCCCGTCAAGCGCCGCGTGCGCACGGGCAAGACCGACGGCACGCGGACGGAGATCCTCGATGGGCTCGAGGAGGGCGACGAGGTCCTGCTCGAGAAGCCCGCGTCATGAGCGCGAGACGAGCGCTCGGCGTGACGCTGGTCGCGACGATCGGCGCCCTGGCGATCCCCACGAGCCTCGCCGCCGACGTTTCCCGTCCGGAAGGGACCAGCGACCGTCCTCGAATCGAGGGGCCGCAGCCGGAGCCGATCGAGCCGCCCGCGGCGAGCGAGGTCGAGGCCTCTATACGGCGCGGCATCGACTTCCTCCTGCGCACGCAGAATCGCAACGGCTCGTGGGGCTCGCCGCGACGCACCAAGGGCCTCAACATCTACGCGCCGGCTCCCGGCGCGCACCACGCGTTCCGCTCCGCGTGCACGGCGCTCTGCGTCGCGGCGCTGATCGAGGTCGACGACGGGCGTGACGAGACGCGCGCCGCCATCCGCCGCGGCATCGACTGGCTGCGCGCCGAGCTGCCCCGACTGCGCCGGGCGACGCCGGACGCCATCTACAACGTCTGGGGCCACGCGTACTCGATCGAGGCGCTGGTGCGCGCCATCGAGTGGCGACACGCCCCCGTGGGCGCGAGGCGCGAGCTCGAGCGGCTGATCGAGAGCCAGATCGAGCTCCTCGATCGTTACGAGTCCGTCGACGGCGGCTGGGGATACTACGACTTCCGCGTCGGCACCAAGAAGCCATCGGCGAGCTCGATCAGCTTCACGACCGCGACGGTGCTCGTCGCGTTCCACGAGGCGCGATCGATCGGCATCGACGTGCCCGAGCGGCTCGTCCGGCGCGCCGTGGCGTCGATCCGCCGCCAGCAGAAGCCCGACCTGAGCTACCTCTACGGCGAGTACCTGAAGGCGCGCCCGATGCGCGGCATCAACCGTCCGGGCGGCAGTCTCGGTCGCTCCCAGGCGTGCAACCTCGCGCTCCGGCTCTGGGGCGACGCGAGGATCACCGACGAGGCGCTGCGGACGTGGCTCGACCGGCTCTTCGCGCGACAGCTCTGGCTCGACATCGGCCGCAAGCGACCGATCCCGCACGAGGCCTGGTTCCAGGTCGCCGGCTACTTCTATTACTACGGTCACTACTACGCGGCGCGGTGCATCGAGCAACTGCCGCCGGACGCGCGCGCCACGCACCGGGCGCACCTGGCCCGACGCCTCCTCGACCGCCAGGAGCGCGACGGCTCGTGGTGGGACTTCCCGTTCTACGACTACCACCAGCCCTACGGCACGGGCTTCGCGCTGTCGGCGCTGACCCGCTGCCGGTAGGTCAGCCTCCCCTCGGCGGGCAGGACGCTTCTTGCCGCCCGACCGGCGGGCGGGGACAATAATCCGCGGCTGCCTGCGCCGTCCCCGCGGCGCTGTCGCCGCGGACCGCGGGTCGCCCGTTCGGCATGCTCTCCGCGAGGAGGCGCTCATGATTCGCGTCGATGCGGGTTCCACCGGCCGGTACTGCGACGGCCTCAGTCGCCGCAGCTTCATCCAGATCGGCGTCGCGGGCATGGCGAGCGTCGGGCTCGCCGACGTGCTGCGGGCGAAGGCGCTCTCGGACCGTCCCGGCAAGGACACCTCGGTGATCCTCATCTGGCTCGACGGCGGGCCGAGCCACATGGACCTCTACGATCTCAAGCCCGAGGCTCCCGCCGAGTACCGCGGCATCTGGAGGCCCATCGAGACCAACGTCTCCGGCATCCGCATCAGCGAGCTCTTCCCCCGCCAGGCGCGCGTCGCGGACTGCTTCTCGATCGTGCGCTCGTTGCACCACGACTCCGGCGACCACTTCACGGGCGCGCACTACATGCTGACCGGTCGCGACGGCGCCAGCGGCGCCGATACCTCGGGGAAGTACCCGTCGATCGCCTCGATCGCCGCGGCGGTGTGCGGTCCGCGTCACCCGCGCGTGCCGCCCTACGTCGCCGTGCCCTACGCGGCCAGCATCGGACTGCGACCGGGCTACTTCGGCGCCAACTACCTCGGCGTGCAGCACGACCCATTCGAGACCCACGGCGACCCGAACCACGACGGCTTCCAGGTGCGCGACCTGGCGATCCCGTCGGGGCTGACCGTCGGCCGACTCGACGACCGCCGCCGGTTGCTCGGTTTCTTCGATCGCATGCGCCGCGACGCTGACACCTCGGGCTCGTTCGACGCCCTCGACCGATTCCAGCGCGACTCGTTCGAGCTCGTCACCGGACCTGAGGTCCGACGCGCGTTCGACATGTCGTCGGAAGACCCGCGGGTGCGCGACAGCTACGGCCGCAACACGTGGGGACAGAGCACGCTCCTCGCGCGCCGTCTCGTCGAGTCCGGCGTGACGTTCGTGACGGTGCACTTCGGCGGCTGGGACCACCACTGGAACCTCGAGGCGGGGATGAACAGCATCTTGCCGCGCGTCGACATGGCCGTGGCGTCGCTCTTCGAGGACCTGCGCAGCCGCGGCCTCCTCGAGAAGACCCTCGTCATGGTCTGCGGCGAGTTCAGCCGCACGCCGCGCATGAATGACGGCAGCGGCCAGGGCACGCCGGGACGCGACCACTGGGGCAACGCGATGTTCTGCGTCCTCGGTGGCGGCGGCGTGCAGGGCGGACGCGTCGTCGGCAGCACCGACGACAAGGGCGAGCGGCCGAAAGAGCGCGCGGTGACGCCCGCGGACATCCACGCGACGATCTACCGCGTCCTCGGCGTCGACCCGTCGCAGAGCTTCCTGAGCTTCAGCGGGCGCCCGATCCCGGCGATCGATCACGGCGAGGCGATCGAGGAGCTGTTCTGATAGACGGTCGAGATCGCGCGCGATGACGATCGCGAAGCAGCGCCGGGTGACCCGCGTCGCCGCGTTGGTCGGCGTGGCGCTCGCCCTCGTCGCCGTCGTCGTGCTGCGCGATCGGATCCGCGGGCTCTTCCTCCACGACGTCGAGCGCTTCGTCGAGCTGCGCCGCTTCGGATCGCATGCGTGGTCGGTGGCGTTCTCGGCGGATGGCCGGCGGCTCGCCTCGGGCGGGCGCGCCAGCCCGCCGGTGACCGTCTGGGACGTCGCGAGCGGCGAGGCGATCCGCGATCTCGACGTGCCGGAGGCGCACGAGGGCGCGATTCACGTCGAGCTCGGCAACGCCTCGAGTGGCGACGGCTCGACGGTGACGGCGCGATTCAAGTTCGCGGGCACGCACCGCTGGAAGGTCGATACCGGCGAGCGACTGCCGGTGGCGGAGAGCGAGGTCGAGAAGATCGAGGCGCACGAGGCCCTCGATCTCGACACCGTGGCGCGCCACGGACGACACCTCGCCCGCGCGAACGCCGGCGCCATCGTCATCGAGGACACCCGGACCGGCGCCGTCCTGCGAACCCTCCGGCACACCGACGGCATCGTCTCGAGCCTCGCCTTCAGCCCCGACGGCGAGATCCTCGCCTCGGCGAGCGCGGGCGCCGTCGACGGCGCCCGCGACGTCAAGCTCTGGGAGATCGCCACCGGCCAGGAGCTCCGCACCCTCCCGTGGCACGGCGCCCTGGTCTTCGCCGTCGCGTTCAGCCCCGACGGCGACCGCCTCGCCATCGGCGGCGAGGGCGGCATCGCCATCTGGGGGCTGCGGGAGAGGTAGTCGGCCCTCTCACGGCCGCGCGCCGACCCGGACGAGACGTTTCTGACCTCGGTCCCGTGCCGGTGCCCGAAAACCATCGTCGTCGGAGTTCCGGTCCGAGCCCGGCAGGGAGACTCGACTTCGGGGACTTGCCCTCAGACGATTCATGAGGAAGGCAAGAAGCTCAGGAAGGCAGGAAACAGAAGAATCGATGGGGTCGAGCTTCGTGAGCCTCGCTCGCTCCTCGAACGGAATCGAGAGGCCAGGCCTTTGCGG
>JBFFXF010000025.1:0-40921 GCA_041569895.1 Planctomycetota bacterium
GCGGCTTCCTCCTCGGGCACGAGCCCGTGAGCGATCTCGTCCCCGTCGAAAACGCCTCGATGCCCGACCGGACGGTGATCCAGTGGGACAAGGACAGCGTCGAGGAGCTCGGCCTCTTCAAGGTCGACCTCCTCGGCCTCGGCGCGCTGCGGCAGCTCCACCTCGGATTCGATCTCCTGCGCCGGCACCACGGCGTCGAGCGCAGCATGGCGACGATCCCCGTCGACGATACCTCGACGTTCGACATGATCTGCCGCGCCGACACCGTCGGCGTCTTCCAGATCGAGAGCCGCGCGCAGATGGCGATGCTGCCGCGCCTGAAGCCGCGGAAGTACTACGACCTCGTGATCGAGGTGAGCATCGTGCGGCCGGGGCCGATCACCGGCGGCATGGTGCACCCATACCTCAGACGGCGCGCCGGGGAGGAGCCGGTCGTCTACCCGCACGAGTCGCTGCGTCCGGTGCTCGAGAAGACCCTCGGCGTGCCGCTCTTCCAGGAGCAGGTGATCCGCCTCGCCATGGTCGCCGCCGACTACACGCCCGGCGAGGCGGACCAGCTGCGGCGCGACATGGCGGCGTGGCGCAAGACCGGCCGCATCGAGCGCCACCGCGAACGGCTGATCGGCCGCATGGAGGAGAAGGGCATCGAGCGCGAGTTCGCGGAGCGCGTCTTCGAGCAGATCCGCGGCTTCGGCGAGTACGGCTTCCCGGAGAGCCACGCCGCCAGCTTCGCGCTGATCGCCTACGCCGCCGCCTGGATGAAGCGCCACTACCCGGAGGTGTTCGCGTGCAGCCTGCTCAACGCGCTGCCGATGGGGTTCTACTCGGCGGCGACGATCATCGAGGACGCCAGGCGTCACGACGTCGAGGTGCGGCCGGTCGATGTGACGCGGAGCGACTGGGACTGTACGCTCGAGGAGCTCGAGAAGCTCGGCGGCCGTCCAGGTGGTCCACGGCGCCTCGCGTTGCGCATCGGGCTGCGGTTCATCAACGGCATGCGACGCGCCGACTGGCCACGGATCGAGACGGCGCGCCGGGAGCGGGCGTTCGCGTCGGTCGAGGACTTCGCGCGGCGCACCGGGCTCGACGGCGGCGCGCTCGGACGGCTGGCGGAGGCCGGCGCGTTCGCCCGTCTGCGGCCGGCCCGCCGCGACGCGCTCTGGGAGGCGCGCGGCGTGGTGCGCTCGGGGGAGCGGGTGGAGGCGCCGGCGCTGGCGATCGACCTCGAGGAGCGCGAGCCGACCTTCGAAGGGCTCGATCCGGTCGAGAGCGTGGCGTGGGATTACCTCGCAATGGGGCTGAGCGCGGACTCGCACCCGCTGGCGCTGCTGCGGGAACGGCTCGCGGCGCGGCGTCTGCCCGACGCCCGCTCGGTCAACGCCACGCCGAACGGGCGGCGGGTGCGCTACGCCGGCCTGGTGATCTGCCGCCAGCGGCCGGGCACGGCCCGCGGCGTTGTCTTCATGACCCTCGAGGACGAGACCGGCTTCGTCAATCTCGTCGTCTGGAGCAAGGTCTTCGAGGAGAACGCGCTCCTCCTGAAGACCGCCCACTTCCTCGGCGTCACCGGCAAGCTCCAGGTCAAGGACGGCGTCGCCCACGTGATCGCGGAAAGCTTCTGGGTGCCGCGGCTCGACCGCGCCCCGGAAAAGACGCGCAGCCGCGACTTCCACTGACCCGCGCTCCGCAGATGCGAGGGCGTGGCCGACGGACGACGAGAACGGGAACGCAGATTACGCAGATTGTGCAGATTACGCAGATTGAGCCATCAACCGGTGTCGAGTTCGGGCCTCTGATCTCTGATCGGAGTCGGAATCGGAATCGGAATCGGTCATCGGAATCGGAATCGGCCATCGGAATCGGCCATCGGTATCGGAGTCGGTCATCGGACTCCAATACCAGAGCCCTCGAGGACGGGAACGGGCACGGGAACGGGAACGGGTACGGGAACGGGTACGTTTTTGCAACGATGGGATCGGAGTCGGCCGTCGCGCAGGCTCTTCTGGTTCCACTCGCGACCCGTGATATAATTCCCCGAATGGTCACCAGCACCCCGCTTCTCAGTCTGCACGTCGACGTCGCGTGCGGCTCCGCGCTCTGCGACTCCGAGGAGGGGCGCGAGTTCTGGCAGCGCCGGCTCGCCTTCTTCGGACAGGTCGGACTCGCGCTCTGCGTCGCGCTCTACCTCCTCCTCAACCTCTTCTGGACGCTCGGCGGCCACCAGCCCTGGACGTGGTGGGTCTCGCGAGCCTCGAACCAGATCCACCTCGGGTGCTGTCTCGTCTTCCTCGTCGTCTATCTGGTCTGCCGCGTCCGGCGGCCCCTCGGCCGGCTCGTGCTGTCGCTCGTCGACGCGGGCAGCATCGTGCTGGTCGCGGCGGCGATCGGCCTGCTCTACAACGCTGACGGCATGACGCGCTTCTCCGACTACCACGGCATCATGTCGATCACGGTGACGCTCTTCATCCGGGCGGTAATCGTGCCGAGCTCGGTCCGGCAGACGATCGTCACCAGCTCGCTGGCGGTGGTCCCGGTGCTCGTCGGCTATTACACCGCCCTCGAGGCCCGCGGGATCGTCGTGCCGCCGCCGGAGCAGCTCAACCCGGTCGCCGCGGCGGGCCTGTCGGCCCCGCTCGCGACCACCGTCCTCGGGGCCTGGTGCGCGATCGTCGTCGCGGCCTCGACGGTCGCCTCGCGCGTCATCTACGGTCTGCGCGAGGAGGCCCGCGAGGCGCAGCAGCTCGGGCAGTACACCCTGGAGGGCCGCCTCGGCAAGGGCGGCATGGGCGAGGTCTACAAGGCGAGTCACGTCCTCCTGCGCCGTCCGACCGCCGTCAAGATCCTGCGACCGGAGCAAGCGGGAGAGAAGAGCATCGCGCGGTTCGAGCGCGAGGT
Organism: Planctomycetota bacterium; assembly: GCA_041569895.1. Taxonomy (GTDB): domain Bacteria; phylum Planctomycetota; class UBA8108; order UBA8108; family JACQVS01; genus JBFFXF01. Next base: position 2,896 of record JBFFXF010000025.1, read on the forward strand.
GCAGCTCACCAGCCGCCTGACGCATCCGAACACCATCGCCATCTACGATTACGGGCGGACACCGGAGAATCTCTTCTACTACGCCATGGAGTACCTCGAGGGCGTCACCCTCGAGGAGCTCGTCCGCAAGGACGGCGCGCAGCCGCCGGCACGCGTGCTCCACATCCTCGCGCAGGCGTGCGGCTCGCTGGCGGAGGCCCACCGGACGGGCCTGATTCACCGCGACATCAAGCCGGCGAACATCTTCCTCTGCGAGCGCGGCGGCACGCACGACGTCGTCAAGGTGCTCGACTTCGGGCTCGTCAAGAACATCGACCAGCCGGATGACTCCTCGATCAGCGTCGCCAACACCATCAAGGGCTCGCCGCTCTACATGTCGCCGGAGAGCATCCGCACGCCGGATGAGCTCGACGTGCGCAGCGACATCTACTCGCTCGGCGCCGTCGCGTACTACCTCGTCACCGGAAAGCCGCTCTTCGACTCCAAGAACTTCCTCGAGATCTGCAGTCTCCACCTGCAGACAGTTCCCGAGAAGCCCTCGGCGCGCGGCGGGCGGTCCGTGCCGGAAGACCTCGAGGGGCTCGTGATGCGCTGCCTCGAGAAGAACCCGGATGCGCGGCCCGCGAACGCGCGCGAGCTTCACGAGGCGCTGCGCGCGTGCGCCGACTTCGGCACCTGGACCGAGCGCGACGCGGCCAGCTGGTGGAAGGAGCATCCCGACGTCATCACGCCTCCCGAGGAGGTCGACGAGAGCCCGATCCCCGTGGCCACCACGGAGAAGCTCTCATCCGCGGCGACGAGGACTGCGCTGACGACGGGCTTCCGCTGAGATGCAAGGGGGCGGGAGGGTGTCAGTCCGTCGGCTGGGGGCGAGGCGATGATCGCCTGGCCGAAACCGCGCAGCCGGCAGCGGACCGCACCGGTGGATTTCACGCTGCGCGATGACGCCGGAGAGGTCGTCACCTACGACGCGGCCTTTCGCGCCGGGCGGAAAACTGTCCTCGTCTGGTACCGCGGCCACTGGTGAAACTTCTGTCGCTCCCAGTTGGCGAGCTACCAGAAGCTGGTCGATGCGTTCCGGGACCTCGGCACGGAGATCCTCTTCATCTCCGCCGACCCGCCCGACGTCACGCGCTGGCTGCGCCGAAAGCTCGGCATCACCTTTCGCCTGATCGCCGACGAGCGCCACGTGACGGCCGATCACTACGGCATCCCGATCTCCTACCGCAGCCCGCGACAGGCGGTCTACGCCGACGGATACATCCAGCCGGCCGCGTTCGCCTACCACGGCGACCGCGAGATCCTCGGCTGGATCCACCGGCCGGCGTTCTGGAACTTCGACGGCGCCACCTTCCGAGCCTCGCCGAGGCGCGTGCTGCGCCGGGTGCGGTCGTCGTGACGGTGACGCCGGTGGCGCCGACTATATGAACTAGGTCCGCGCCTTGCCGCGCGTCCTGGTGATGCTCCACGCGATGATCGCCACGGCAACCACGCCGTAGAACCATGGCGAGACCGCCTCCGTGAGCATCAGCAGGGTCTCGACGGGAACGAGGAGCGTGCCGAAGTCCTCGGGAAAGATGACGAAGTACGTGAAGGCGAGCACCACGGGAACGACCCAGGCGGCGTGCGATCGGCCGCGCTTACTTGCCATCGGAGCCCTCCCCACGGAGGAGCCGCATGTATCCGCACCCGATCGCCCCGAGAACGAGCAGGACGACGATCTTCATCAGTATGATGGCCACCGACGCCATCGCCGGGTAGTGTTCGCTCTCCGACGCCAGACCGGCGGCGGCGATCGTCGCCGGGATGGCCAGGACAAAGAGGATCAGCTCGAAATACCTGTGCATCGGCGCTCCCTTCGGTTCTCGTTCCCGTTCCCGTTCCCGTTCCCGCTCCCGTTCCCGACGTCCGGCAACGGGAGCGGCGACGTGTTCGGGGAGGGCCTGTGCGCGTTCCGTCGTCACTTCAGGCGGATATCGCAATCCACCCAGGCGTCCTTCATCTCCTTCGATTCGAAGCCGAGCTTCTGCGCCTCGATGAACTTGTTGCGCGCGTTGATGAGGTCCTGCCGCCGGCGCTTGAGGTAGTAGTAGCAGAGCCCCTGCATCGCGTAGGCCTCGCCGAGCAAGGCGTCCTTCTCCTTGTGGAGGCGCGTGAAGAGGTTGAGGCGGGTGATGGCGGCGGTCAGGCTCGGCTCGTAGCGCGTCTTCCTCGCGAGGACGAAGTAGCTCTTGCCCTGGTGAAACACGAGCTCGTTCCCCGGGCGACGCAGGATCCGATTCGCCTCGTCGATGTCCGCCTCCATGCGCGGGCGCTTGGCCTCGTGCGCCGCGCACCGCGCCCGGAGGCTGAGCGCCAGGGCGTGCTTGTTGCGGTCGACCTCGAGACCTGCGTCGATCGAAGCGAGCGCGAGCTGGATCTGCTTCCCCGCCTCGCGGACGTTGTGGCCATAGCGCGAGGTGCGACGCGATCCCAGGTCGTTCTCGTACTGCTCGAGGAGCACGCGCGTTTGCTCGAGCCGGAGGTCGAAGAGCGCCGGCCCCTCCGGCTCGGTCTCCCGGGCGCTTCGAGCGAGGACCGTCAGGCTCTCGTTGAACTGCCCGAGCGCGCTGTGCGAGACCGAGAGCTTGAGGCCGAGGTCGACCTCCGGGCGATCCGCGAAGTGGGTCGCGCCCAGCTCCACGGCCTTCGCCCAGTCGCCCCGGTCGTACGCCTCCCGGAAGGCGACGAGGTCCTGGCGACGTTTCTCGTCGCTCTCGCGCCGCAGCCGCTCCTCCTCCTCGCGTCGCGGCACGACGACGAAGCGCTCGTGGAGCTCGAGCGCACGCTTCAGCTCGTCCCCCTCGAGGAGCGTATCGAACGCGCTCCGTGTCTCCTCGAGCACCTCGGCCAGCTCCGCCGCGCGGTTCTCCGATTCGAGCAGCTCGAGCAACGCGAGGAGGACGCGGCGGTCGACCACCCGCGACGACGTGAAGTCGCGGAGGAGCGCGATCGCCTCGTCCTTGCGGCCGGCGCTCCAGCGCGCCCTGGCGACCGCGACGTGCAGCTCCGGATCGGTCTCGTAACCGGGCATCATCGCGAGCGCCTGCTCGAGCGCCGCGAGCGCGACCGCCTCCTGGCCGAGCTCGAGCTGCAGGAAGCCCTTCATGCGGTGCGCGCGATAGCACGCCTCGCGGAGCTCCACGATGTCGCACGAGAGGCTCACGGCGCGCTCGCAGAGAACGACCGCGGCCTCGACCCGGCCCTCGTCGCGGAGCTCGGTGGCGCGCTGGATGAGGTCCTCGTGTCGTGAACGCGCCTTGCCGACGCGGTCCTCCTCGAGCGCGACCGTCTCCCGGGACGTGTCGCCCGCGGTCGAGCTGCCCCGATCTCCCGCGCTCGCCCCGCCGGAGGTCGACCCGCCGTCGGAGGAATCGGTCGGGCCCCCGGTCGAGCTCGGGGTGACCGGCTCCGGCAGGGGCGGCGGGGGATCGTCGCGGCCGAAGTAGAGGATGCCGACGATGGCCAGCGCCACCGCCGCGACACACGCCGCGACCGTGCCGATGCCGAGCGCCGGCACGCCGGAGCTGACACTCCTCCGGACCGCCGCGGACCGGGCGGCTGCGGGCGCGGAGGGGCGGCCCGCCGCACGCGGGGCGGCCGGTCCCGCGGACGGCGGGGCGAGCACCGCCTCGAGGTCGCGCGCGAACGAAGAGGCGTCGCGGTAGCGCAGGTCGGGGTTTCGCTGCAGCGCCTTGACGACCACGTCGTTCAATCCGGGGAAGCGCTCCAGGTCATGGTTGAGCTCGATCGGGGCCACCACCGCGCGGCTCTTCATGTCCTCGTAGATCTCACGCGGGCTCTTGCCGCGGTACGGTCGCGCTCCGGTGAGGCACTGGTACAGGATGACGCCGAGGGCGTAGACGTCGGTGTAGAAGCCCAGGTCGTGCCCGAGGAGCTGCTCGGGCGGCGTGTAGTGGAAGCTGCCCGCGAACTTCCCCCGCTGGGCGGTCCCCGTGGCGCCCACGGCCGTCGCGATGCCGAAATCGAGGATGCGCACGGTCTCGTGGTCGTAGTCGCCCTCGACCATCAGGTTGGCGGGCTTCAGGTCGCGGTGGATGACGCCCTGCTCGTGGGCCGTCCGGAGCCCGCGCAGGACGCAGAGCGCGAGCCGCACGCTGCGATCGCACGCCAGGCGCTTCTCCTTCTCGAGGATGCTCTTGAGGGTGACGCCCGGCGAGTAGTCCATGGTGTAGTAGAGCTGGCCCTCGTCGGTGACGCCCACGTCGCGCAGCTGGATGATGTGCCGGTCGACGAGGTGCATCGCCACCCGGATCTCGTTGAGGAAGTGCTCGCGCGACTTCTCGTTGTCGCTCAGCTTCCGGGAGAGGAGCTTGAGCGCGAGCCGCTCGCCGACCATGCCGGCGGTGATCTCGACCAGGTAGACGGTCCCGAAGCCACCCTTGCCGAGCCGCCGCAGAACCTTGTACTTGCCCCCGATGATCTGGCCTTCCATGGGCATTCGCGAGCCACCGCAGACTTCCTCTTGGTGTTCACCCACCGGGCTATGCTATTTTTTCACTGAGGACCGTTCCAGGATATTCCCCTCGGAGGAGGACAGCCATGGAAAGACCAGCCGACGTCCGGCGCCCATCGCCGGAGATCAGCCGACGAAGTCTCCTGAAGCGCACGGCCGGGCTCGCAGCCGTCGGCGCGCTCGCCGCGGCGCCCGGTGTCGCGGCCGTCGCCGGTGCGGACGAGGTCAAGCGCGCCGTGAAGCGCGGTCGGATCAAGCAGTCCGTCGTCGCGTGGTGCTTCAGGGACCACTGGAGCCTCGAGGAGACGTGCCGCATCGCGCGCGACCTCGGCTGTCGCAGCGTCGAGCTCGTGCCGCCGTCGGACTGGCCGACGCTGAAGCGCTACGGGCTCGTGTGCGCGATCACCGGCAGCCACGGTTTCATGCGCGGCATGAACAACCCGAAGTACTGGCCGGAGTGCATCGAGAAGATCCGCACGGCGATCGACGCGTGCGCCGAGCACCGTTTCCCGAGCGTCATCACCTTCACCGGCTTCCGTGAGGACATCCCGGACGACGTCGGTCTCGAGAACTGCGTCAAGGGATACAAGGAGATCATCGGCCACGCGGAGAAGAAGGGCGTCAACCTCTGCCTGGAGCACCTCAATAGCCGCGTCGACGTCGAGATGAAGGGCCACCCCGGCTATCAGGGCGACCACGTCGACTACTGCATGGAGATCATCCGACGCGTCGGCTCGCCGCGCATGAAGCTCCTCTTCGACATCTACCACGTGCAGATCATGGACGGCGATCTGATCACGCGACTGCGCGAATGCAAGGACGTCATCGGCCATTACCACACGGCGGGGAACCCCGGACGCCGGGAGCTGGACGACAAGCAGGAGATCAACTACCCGGCCGTCATGGAGGCGATCGTCGAGACTGGCTACACCGGATACGTCGGTCAGGAGTTCATCCCGACGCGCGACCCGGTCGCGGGTCTCACGGAGGCGGTCCGGGAGTGCGACGTATGAGCCGCGCGGCCGTGCGACACGGAGTCAGGCTTTCAACCGGCGCGACGGTCGTCGCCGGGCTCGCCGCGAGTCTGCTCTGGGCGTCCGTCGTTGTCGCCGGCGAGGCGAGGGTGACGCTCGAGAGCCTCGAGCCGCCGCCGCCGATCTCCGGTGACGAGCCGCTCATCGAGAAATTCTCGCTGGAGCGGGCCGCCACCTACCTCGACCGCGCCGCGCTCGACTGGCAGAAACGCAAGGACTGCGGCACGTGCCACACGAACTTCGCGTATCTGCTGGCCCGCCCCGCGGTCGAGCCGGTGACGCCCTCGAGCGGCGAGGTGCGCCGTTTCTTCGAGGACCTCGTCCTGCGGCGGTGGAAGGAGGACGAGCCGGAGCCGGCCTACGTCGTCAACGCGGCGGTGATGCTCGCGATGAACGACCGGCAGACGACCGGCGAGCTCAGCCCGGCGGCGCGCCGCGGTCTCGAGCGCATGATCGCGCTGCAGCGCGACGACGGAGCGTGGGACTGGCTGCTCTGCGGCTGGCCGCCGATGGAGTCGGACGATCACTACGGCGCGACGCTCGCCGCCATCGGCATCGGCGCCGCGCCCGGCGACTTCGCGAGCACCGAGGCGGCGCGCGGCGCCCTCGAGAAGATCCGCGGCTATCTCGCGAAGCACCCTGCCCCGTCGCTCCATCACCGCGCCATGGTGCTGTGGGCGTCGACTCGCGTCGATGGTCTGCTCGACGCCACCCGGCGCGCCGCGATCCTCGAGGAGCTGCTCGCGAAGCAGCTCCCGGATGGAGGCTGGTCGCTCTCCTCGCTCCTCGCCGGCTGGAAGGAGCACCGGCGCAAGGACGGCAAGGAGCAGCACACGACGACCAGCGACGGCTACGGGACGGGCTTCGTCCTCTTCGTCGCGCGCGAAGCCGGCGTCCCGGCCGCCGACGAGCGGCTCCGTCGCGGTGTCGCCTGGCTGAAGTCGCACCAGCGGCAGAGCGGACGCTGGTTCACGCGGTCACCGACGCGTGACACCAGGCACTACATCTCGAACGCGGGCACCGCGTTCGCCGTCATGGCGCTGCGCTCGTGCGGGGAGGTGAAGTCGGCGGAGTGACTCCCGCGAGCATCCCCTTGAGCCACCGCACGCACCACGCGCCGAGCAACGCGGCGCTCTGGAGCGCGACCGCGACCTGCGCGTGGGGGACGTCGATCAGGTGGGCGACGAGAAAACCCACGACCGACGCGGCGACGGCGACCGCCGGCGCCACGAGGAACATCGGCCAGACCTCGCGTACGATGTTCTTGGCGACCAGCGGCGGCAGGACGAGACACCCGAAGGTGTAGAGCAGTCCCGACGTCTCGAGCGAGAGCCCGACACAGAGTCCGAGCCAGATCGAGATCGCCGGGTCCCAGACGCCGACGCGAACACCGACCGCCGACGCCATCACGGGGTCCACGACGAGGAGCAGCAGTCGCCGGTGGAGCGTCGCGATGGCGACGCCGGTCACCGCCGCGAGACCGAGAAAGAGCACGACGTCGATCGTCGTGGCGGCGATGACGCTCGAGAAGAGCAGCTTGTGGACCTCTTCCAGGCCGTGCGGACTGAACGAGACGAGCAGCACGGAGAGGCTCGCCGAGAACAGGAAGACCCAGCCGGTGACCGCCTCGCGCGACTCGCGCCGTCCTCCCGGCAAGCGCGACGTCGCGACCGCCGCGAGGACGGAGAACACGACGGCGAGCACCGACGGGAACGCCCCGAACCCCTCGTGCGAATCCGCGGCGAGGCCGAGCCACGCGCCGAGCGAGAGCGCCACCGCGATGCCGAGCGTCGACGCCTGCGCGATCGCCGCGCCGAGGAAGATCTGGCCCCGCGCGACGACGATGACGCCGACGAGCGACAGCAGCACGCCGATGAGCACGCCCGAGAGCCAGGCGTCGCGAAACAACTCCCACGCGAGGACGAGATCCTCCATCATCGCTCGCCCTGCTCCTCGATCGCGATGGTCGCGTCGCGGGCGGCGAGATCGACGAAGCGGATCGCGTCGCCGAACGCGCGCTGCAGGTTCTCCGTCATCAGCACCGTCTCGCGCGGACCGGCGATGACGCGGCCACCGGCGAAGAGCGCGACGTGCGTGGCGAACTGCACCGCGGCCGTCAGGTCGTGCGTCACGAAGATCACCGTCAGCTGCTCCTCCGACGTCAGTCGCGCGATGGCGCGCAGCAGCGCGTCACGACTCGGCAGGTCGAGGCCGGCGGTCGGCTCGTCGAGGAGGATGAACCGCGGCCGGCGCACCAGGGCGCGCGCCACCAGGCAGCGCTGGCGCTGACCGCCGGAGAGCGACCAGTAGTCGTCGCGCTCCTTGCCGGCGAGTCCGAGACGCTCGAGCGCCCACGCCAGCCGCTCGCGCCGGTCGCCCGCCGTGCACGGGATGCCGACGAGCCCGAGCGAGACGAACTCCCGGACGGTCGTCGGCAGAGTCGGGTCGATGTCGCAGCGCTGCGGCACGAAGCCCACACGGTCCGGCCTCGCGAGCTCCGGGTCGCGCTCGATGCGTCCCGAGGCCGGCGCGAGCTGTCCGAGGAGCGCTCGGAGGAGAGTGGTCTTGCCGGTGCCGTTGGGTCCCAGCAGGAGCCAGAACTCGCCGCGGCGGACCTCGATCTCGACCGACTCGAGCACGGAGTGGCCGCCGTACCCGAGGGCGAGACCGGTGGTCTTGATGACCGGAGCGGTGTCGTTCACCCGGAGTCTCCACCGTCCGAGGGTTTCGCGGACGCCTTCCGCAGCGCGGCCGCCAGCGTCCGCACGTTGTAATCGATCATCGCGATATAGTCGTCGGCGCCCTTGCGCGCGCCGACCTGGTGCGCCATCGGCGCCACCACGGCGCCGGTGTGCCGCGAGACGAACTCGGCGTGGCGCGAATCGAAGTAGGGCGCCGCGAGAATGACCTCGATCTTGCGGGCGCGCATCGTCTTGACGAGCCCGGCGAGGTGACGCGTGGTCGGCGAGATCCCCGGCTTCGGTTCGAGGAAGTCCACCACGTCGACGCCGAATCGCCCCGCGAAGTACGGCCAGAGGTTGTGATCGGCGACGACCGCGGCGCCGGCGTGCGGGCGCATGAGCTTGACCCAGCCGCCGAGGAGCGTTGTCTTCTTCTCGGCCTCGAGGACCTCGAGGAGCTTCGCCATCCCGCCGGACGGGTGCGCGTAGATCGTCAGCAGCTTCTTGAGGTCTCCGACCGAGTAGGACTCGACGAGCTCGGCGCCGAGGAGCGCCACGATGAGGCGTCCCCGGAACTCGGAGAAGCGGCGCTCGAGCCGGTCGCGCTCCGCCGGATGCAGCGCCTCGAGCTTCGTGGCGATGCGTCGCGCGACATGGAGTCCGTTCAGCGGGTCGAGCAGGTAGTGGGGATTGCCCATCGGATGCACGTCGCCCATCGAGCGGTCGAGACGCCTGCCGTCGGGAAAGAGCGGCTTGACGCCCACCGACGCGTCGAGGTACCCCGGAGCCCCGGCCTGCACGCCGGCATTGCGGGCGCTGCGCAGCAGCGCCGGCGCCCAGCCGATCTCGAGGTCCATGCCGGCGAGCAGGAAGACATCGGCCCGGCTGAGCGCCCGGATGAAGCTCGGTCGGGCGTCGAGGAAGTGGGGGTCCTGCGGCCCCTTCGTGAACACGGTGACGCGAACGACGTCCCCGCCGACCTGCTTCGCGAGGTCGCCGAGGTCGGGAATCGTCGCGCAGACGCGCACGGCGTCGGCGGCCACCACCGGGGCGGTGCCTGCTGCCGGCGTGAGCCCGACGACCAGCGACAGGAGAGCGATCCTGGTAGACATCGGTGTCATCTCCATCGATCAGAAAACGTGCGCCGGGTGGTCGCCGATCAGCACCTCGATGCCGAGCCAGACCGAGTGCGCCTGGCTGGCGGTGAGCTGCTCGGCGTGATCCCAGTTGTACTGCAGCCGCAGCCGCGAGTACTCGGTCGGCTGCCAGAGCACCAGCGGCGACACCCGGTGGCGGTCGTTGCGGAACGGGTCCTCGCCGCGATCGGCGAACGCGTCCACGCTGTCCCCGGCGCCGCCGGCGAACTCGTACCGCACGCCGACCGCCCAGTCGCGGATGAAACCCCACAGGACCTGCGTGTAGAGTCCCCAGTCCTCGAGCTTCGACGACTCGAAGACGTCGACGCCGTCGTCGAAATCGTCGGCCCAGTAGTCGCGTCTCGAGATCTCCGACTGCCAGGTGACGAACGGCCACCCGCGGTCGGCGTCGACGGGGCGCCACTTCAGCAGGAAGTCCGCGCCGTAGATCTGCGTGCGCCCGTCGGGCCCGGTGGAGTTGGGTCCGAAGAGAATCGAGCTGCCGACCTTCGCCGTCACCTCGTCGCCGAGGTCCCAGGCGTTGTCCCAGCGGATGAGCCACACGAGGTCCCCGAGGCTGCGCACGTCGCGGTCGACGAAGGGGCGGCCCCCGATCGGTCGCTCGTCGAAGAACTCGTCATTGGCCAGGAAGCTCGACATCGTCTCGCCGCCGGCGTTCTGCACGCCGAGGTGGAGCTCCGAGAACCAGGGCAGCGGAGTCAGCCAGCCGAGTCGCACGCCGGCCCCGCGCATGCCGTCGGGCCCGAAGAGCCGCGTGTTGATCACCGGCTGATCGAGCCACTCCCACGCGTGCGGGTGGCGCGGGTTGATGCGGCCGAATTCGGTGAAGAAGAATCCGCCCTCGAGCTGCAGCCCGTGCTCCTCGAGCCCGAACGGCAACTGGGTCGTCGTCAGGAAGGCCTCCTCGAGCTCGAACTCGGACTCGTTCTCGACGGGATCGATGAAGAAGATCAGGTGCGTCTCCATGTTGAAATACGGATCGACGGCGCCGAGGAACGACAGCTCGAGGTTCTGCAGGGTGAACCCGCGCTTGCGCGGGTCGTGCCCGCCGCCCTGGAGCGTTTCGAGCGATCCGTCGCGCTCGCTCGACGTCCCGGCCGCGACGAGGAGGTCGAGCGAGACATCCATCAGCCGCAGTGTCACGGGCCCGACGCGCCGAGCGGCGATGTCGCCCGGCTGACCGGCGGGCGTCTCGAGCTCGCGCAGCGCGTCATCGAGCGGTGATCGCTCCGACGACTGCGTCTCCTCGAGCTCCCGGAGCGCCCGGTCGAGATTCGATTCGTCCTGGGAACGGATCATCGGCGTTGCAAGAAGGACGATGAACGGCGACAGCGCCGGACACCACCGCGAGATCGACGGCATCGGTTCTCTCCTGTCAGTGAACCAGTGTGTGCGCGTGAAACGGAGAGAGGCGGGATCAAGAGAGAGCCGGCGGCGCGCGCGGCGTCGCGCAGCTCAGGTCGACGCGGCGAGCCACCGATCGCGGCGCCCGCGGAAGCGATCGCGTCAGCGTCTCGAGAGCAGCCGGGGCGTGCGCGCTGCCGGTCCCGGCGAGCGCCCGCGCGTGCGAGGGCTGCTGGCACAGGGGACAAGAGGAGCAGTCGTGCTGGGTGTGTCCGTGGTGGCCGACCGCCCGCAGCGCCGCGTCGGTCCCAACGCCCGTCGCGACGCCACAGCACGCGTGGCCGCTGGCGGAACGCGGATCGACCTCCGAGTGGAGGAGCGACGCGAACGCGTTCACCGCGACCGCGACGACGCAGGCGAGGATGAGGAAGTTGTTTCGTGCGGCCACTGTTCAGGACAGTATATCCCGCCCCGCCGCGGATTCGAGCAGCGGCGCTCTCGTCCGGACCGGGTCGGGAAAAGCGAGCGCGAGGCCAATATAATCGCAAGCGAGTTCCCGGAACAAGGCTCTTCCGGGTGGATGGACTGCCGGGCGCTGTCAGTCAGTTGTCCCATGATCAGGAAACACGAACACGGACCCGACTACGAGATGCTCCCCGCCGGCGTGCCGCTCGACGAGACGGACGTCAGTCTGCGCGCGTATTTCGCCGGCTTCTCGGACGAGCGCCTCGCGGGATACGACCCGACGTGGCCGGACGACCGACTCATCGAGTGGGACGGCAACTTCCGCAGCGACGGCTGCCTGATGCTCGTCTGCTGCGAGCGCGACGTGGACGTCAGCGAGTATCGCCGCGTGCTCGAGGAGCACATGCGCTTTCGCGAGATCGTCCCGCGCTCGCCTGCCCCGCGCTCGCGCGCGACGCCGTCGTCGGAGGCGCGGGAGCGGCTCGAGGACGCCCGGCGCAGTCTTCTCGACCTCAGTCGTCGAAACCGCCTGCTGAACTTCCGCCCCCGCGGCCGCAGCGCGCTCGAGGTGGTCGACGAGGTCCCCGAGGAGGTCTTCCGCATCCTCGTCGCCGAGGGCCGGACGATGCAGTTCCGGGCGCTCGAGGAGGCCCCCGAGGAGCCGCCGGCGAGCGCCACCGCCGAGGTGGACACGACGGGAGCTCCTCCGGAGGAGTGCGAGACCGACGCCGTTTCCCCGCAGGCGCCGGCGACGAGCGCCGCGGCGGACGCCGGCACGATCGACACGCCCTCCGGCGAGGACGTCGACGTGTTCGAGCTCGCGGAGATCGACGAGCCCGACCTCCTCGCCGATCGACACGTCGACCGCATCCTGCAGACGCCGCTCCCCGGACCGCGGCTCCAGGGCGTCCTCCTCCACCTCGCCCGCGAGGCGCAGAGCGCGCTCCAGGAGCAGGGCTCGAACGTGCTCTACCTGGCGATCGGATTCCTGAAGTGGGTCGACGGCGAGACCGACGAGACCGAGGCGCGCGCGCCGCTGCTCCTCGTGCCCGTCGAGCTCGCGCGCCGCACGGCACGTCACCGCCACGCCGTCATGGCGCTCGACGAGGACGTCGTCGTCAATCCGGTGCTGATCGAGCTCTGCCGCCGCCGCTTCAGGCTCGACCTGCCGGAGTTCGACGCGGATCGCGACCGTCCCGTCGAGGCGTTCCTCGACGCGGTGCGCACGGCGATCACCGGCATGCGCGGCTGGGACGTCGACGACGACATGCACCTCGGACTCTTCACCTTCGCCAAGCTCCTGATGTACGTCGACCTGCAGGACGAGAACTGGCCCGCCGACTCGCCGCTGAGCGGACACCCGCTGGTGCGGGCGCTCTGCGGTGTGGGCCTCGACGCGGCGCGCGAGAACGGCGACGGCGTCGGCGACGGCGCGGTTCGCGGCGAGCAACTCGACCAGCTCCATCCGCGCGACACGTTCCAGGTGCTCGATGCGGACTCGACGCAGCAGCTCGCGATCCTCGGGGCGAAGCGCGGCGACAGCATGGTGATCCACGGCCCGCCGGGAACGGGCAAGTCGCAGACCATCACCAACATCATCGCGGAGTGCCTCGCCGCCGGAAAGACGGTGCTCTTCGTCGCCGAGAAGGCCGCGGCGCTCGAGGTGGTCGAGAGGCGACTCGCCGCGGTCGGTCTCGGCGACTTCGTCAGCGAGCTGCACAGTCGCAAGGCCAGCAAGCGGAAGTTCCTCGAGCACCTCGCGCGGGCCGTGTCGCGGATCCCGCCCGATGCCGACGACCGCGTCGAGCGCCTCGGCGACGATCTCGCCAGGGTGCGCGGCGCGCTCAACGACTACGTCCGCGCGCTGCACGACCGTGTCGAGCCGCTCGGACTGTCGCCGTTCGAGGCAATCGGCGCCTGCCTCGACCTCGAGACCGCTCCCGAGGCGCCCGTCGACCTCGGCGACGTCACGTCGTGGGACCGCGGGCGTCTCGAGGCCGCCGTCGAGGTGGTCGAGTTGCTCGCCGCCGCGGTGACCCGGACGGGCGACCCCGGCGAGCACCCCTGGCGCGGCGTCGCCTGCACCGCGCTCGGCCTGGCGGACCGCCAGCAGCTCGATCGCCGCCTCGGAGCGGTCCAGGACGCGCTCGATCACCTCGACGCGCTCGCCCGCGATCTCGCGGCCGAGATCGGCAGCTCCGGGATCGATTCGCTGCGGGACGCGCGACGGCTCGCCGGCGTTCTCGAGGCCGTGTCGCGCTCCCCGGCGCTCGACGCCGGGCGCGTCGCCTCGTCCACGTGGGACTCGCCGCCCGCGGAGGTCGGCGTCCTCGTCGACAGCGGGCGGCGGCTGGCGTCGCTGCGCGTGGCGCTCGCCGAGCGGTGGCAGGAGTCTGCCGAGAGGGTCGACTGGGCGCCCGTCCACGAGCGCATCGTCCGCCGCGGCAGCTCCCTCCTGCGATTCCTGTCGCCGTCCTGGTGGGGCGATCGCAGACTGGTGCGCTTTCACCTCGCGGCCGGACGCCGCCCGCCGAGAGAGGTCGTCCGCGCCGACCTCGAGCTCTTCCGTGAGGTCGCGGAGCTTCGCGGCAAGATCGAACGCCTCGACGCGCGCGGCCTCGAGCTCTTCGCGGGACTCTGGCTCGGCGACCGCAGCGACTGGGACGCGCTGTCGGCCTACGCGCTGGCGGTGTCGAGTGTGCGCAAACTGATCGCCGACGGGCTGCTCTCGAGCGCGAGCCTCGAGGCGCTGGCGCGGGAGTCCGGAGGCCGGCGCGCAGCGGAGGCGGCGGTGAGGCTGAACGAGGCGGTCGGGGCGGTCGAGGAGCGCTGGGCCGAGCTCGCCGGCAGGCTCGACGCCTCGGCCGGTGAGTTTCTCGGCGACGCGGTCGACGCGGTGAGGCTCGCCACGTTCGGTGAGCGCGTGCGCGAGGGCCGCGAGCGCCCGGAAGCGCTCGACGACTGGCTGCGCTTCCGGAGCGCGCTCGTCGCGTGCGACGAGTCGGACGCTCGCGTGTTCGTCGAGTGGGCGCTCGGCGATGGGCTCCGACACGGCCCCGCATCGTGGGCACGCGCCTTCCGCCGCCAGTTCATCCGGCTCTGGCTCGACGGCGTCACGCGCGCGCGAGCGCCGCTGCGCGACTTCCGCGGACCGGATCACGAGCGGCTGATCCAGCGCTTCCAGGAGCTCGATCGGGAGTGGCTCGCGCTCAGCAGGAGACGGCTGGCCGCGCGACTCGCGGAGCGCCGTCCGGCTTTCGGGCGCGTCACCAGCAACAACTCCGGTCTCGGGATCCTGCGCGCGGAGATGCGTCGCAAGCGTCGCATCAAGCCGATCCGCAGGCTGCTCGCCTCGCCTGCCGGCGCGGCGATCCAGCGCATCACGCCGTGCTTCATGATGAGTCCGATCTCGGTGGCGCAGTTCCTCGAGCCGGGTCGGCTCGATTTCGACGTGGTGATCTTCGACGAGGCGAGCCAGGTGGAGCCGGCGGACGCCCTCGGCGCGGTGGCGCGTGGCCGCCAGCTGATCCTCGTCGGTGACGAGAGGCAGCTGCCCCCGACGAGCTTCTTCCGTCCGACCGGGGAGCTGTTCGACGAGGAGGAGGACGACGAGGCCGCCGCGCCCGCGAGCGATCTCGAGAGCGTGCTGGCGCTCGGTCAGGCCTACCTGCCGCGCAGCGAGACGCTGCGATGGCACTATCGCAGCCGGCACCACTCGCTGGTCGAGTTCTCGAACAACGAGTTCTATGGTCGCGAGCTGCGCGTCTTCCCCAGCCCGGTCCGGCACGGCGCCGGCCTCGGGCTCGCGTTCCATCACGTGCCGGACGGCATCTACTCCAGAGGTCGCGGCCGCTTCAATCGCGAGGAGGCTCGCGCGGTCGCGCGGGAGGTGATGCGGCACGCGCGCGAGACGCCCGAGCTTTCCCTCGGCGTGGCCGCGTTCAGCATCCCGCAGCAGCGCGCCATCGAGGACGAGATCGAGCTGCTGCGCCGCGCCGCGATCGACGACTCCAGCGAGTCGTTCTTCGATGCGAATCGAGATGAGCCCTTCTTCGTCAAGAACCTCGAGACCGTGCAGGGGGACGAGCGCGACGTGATGTTCCTGAGCGTCGGGTATGGCCGCGACGAGACCGGCGCGATGCACCAGAACTTCGGTCCGCTCAATCGTGACGGCGGCTGGCGACGGCTCAACGTCCTGGTGACTCGGGCGCGTCGCCGCTGCGTACTGTTCAGCTCGATAACCGAGGAGGACATTCGAGTCACCGGAAGCACCCCGCGAGGCGTGCGAGCGCTGAATGGGTACCTGCACCACGCGCGCGCCGCGCTCGCGATGGGCACAGGTGACGGCGACGCCGGTGGCGGGAGCGGCGACGGCGTCGATCGACAAGACGCCGATCGTGGCGAGGCGGCAGGGGATCTCTCGGACTTCGTGCTCTCGGTCCGCGACCGCCTCCGCCGCCGGGGATGGGAGGTGCACGGGCGCGTCGGCGGCGGCAGCCTGCCGATCGTCCTCGCCGTCGTCGATCGGGAGCGGCCCGACCGTTACGCGCTCGGCGTCGAGTGCGACGGCGAGGTCTATCGCGGATCGGGCACGGCGCGCGATCGAGACCGCCTGCGCCCGGAGGTTCTCGGCGGGCTCGGCTGGCGTCTGCACCGCACGTGGTCACCGGACTGGATCCGGCAGCCGCGCACGATGGAAAACGAGGTCGTCGCCCTTCTCGAGCAGCTCGCCCGGGATGCCGGGAAGCTCGACACTGCCGTCGAGCCGCCGTCGAGCGTCGCCGACGTCGCATCAGGTGAGGCGCAGGACGGCGCACAGCCCCGGGCGGATGCCGGCGCTCCATCACTCGACGTCGAGAGCGACGCCCTGCCGGCCGGCGTGGTTCCCTATCGGCGTCACGCGGGCGAGGTCCGCGGCGCGCGCGCCGAGCTCCTCGCGTCGACGCCCGCCGAGGTCGGGGCGCTGATCACCGAGATCGTCGCGGTCGAGGGTCCGGTGCACCGCGAGGAGCTCTTTCGCGTCGCCGCGTCACGTTACGGCACGCGAGCCGCCGGTGACGTGAAGACCAACCTCTCGGCTGCGCTCGAGGCCGTGACCTCGTCGGGGGCCGTCTCGCTTCGCGGCGACTTCGTCTGGCCCGCGCGTCTCGTGCGCGCTCCCGTGCGCTGGCGTGGCGATGGCGACGCGGTGACCGACGCCGACCTCATCGATCCCGAGGAGGCGGCCGAGGCGGCGATTCTCGTCGCGCGCAACGAGTTCGGCCTGCCCGCGACCGAGCTCCCCGCCGCCGCGATGCGTGCCCTCGGATTCCGTCGCGTCGGGCCGCAGCTGGCGGCGCTCGGGGAACGCGGCGTGCGCCTCGCTCTCGAGCGACGGCTGCTGCGCGACGACGGCAGCGGAAACCTGCTCGCGGTCGAGAGCGCACCCGCCGACTTTACCGGAACCGGCGAGCGCGCCGGCGCGCGGACACACGGCTGAGCGACCATCGCGTCGCGGCCCCGTTTCGCCACGCCGTGGCGCATCGCCACGGCGGAAACGCCCTCCACCGATCGCCGTCGCGCGCCTATCGGCCCGCGTGTTTCCGGCCCAACTCACGATGCCGACGCTGCTTGTCGAGGGGTCGGCGGCCGCTCCGCAGATAACGACGCGTTCCCGGAATGGATCTTGCCATCTACCAGCCCGGAGGGAAACGGGCGTCCGTCGTTGTCGCGGGGCGGTCGACGGGTGCCACGGTGATCGGGTCGTCATCTCGGGCGATTCTCCGATGAGTTCCGGTTCGCGGAGATGCTCCGCCCTCGCCACTCGCCGCCCGTGCCCTTCCGAGAACACGCACACCGCGGAAGGAGAGCGAGACAGCACCCGTGACGGGCTTCATGTCACTCGTCGTCGTGGTCGCGGCGGGCGTCGCCGCGGAGCGACCCGAGACGGCCGGCGACCCGGACTGGACCGGGCTCCCGTCGTCGTGGTCGCTCGAGGTCGGCGACAGGGCGTGGTGGTCCGTCGACCCAGCCGATCCCTCCGGCGCGTCGCCCGACGCCGCCACCGTCGAGGCGCTGGTCGAGTCCATCCTCCGGCGGCAGCCACTCGAGATCGACCTCGAACGCCCCGGATGGCTCGGCGTCACCGACGACCGGCGCGAGGAGCCGGAGACGCCGTCGGTCCAGGGCAGCTTCCGGAGCTCGATGCACTCGGACCTCGGCTGGACTCGCACCTCCGTCAACGCCTCGGCGAGGGTGTCGAGCGCCGGACTGAACCCGTGGGCGCTCGAGTGGTCCGGCGCCTACTCGCGTGAGGGCGGACTGATCGTTCCCGAGTCGGTCCAGCACGAGAACGAGAGCGCGCGGCTCGGCGGCATGACCATCTCGCGTCGCTTCCACGACCGTTTCGAGGTGCGGGCCGGCCGCTACTCGCCCTCGATGGTTCCCCAGGTCGGCACCATCCACGGAGCGGGCGGAGAGATCCGGTTCGGCGACTCGGTGAAGCTCGGCGCCGTCGCCGGATTCAAGCCGGACCGTCACGACGGCCTGCTGTCGATCGAGGAGCCGATCGCAGCGGCGTACCTGTGGGCCGCCGGCGGCACGCGCAATCGGCTCTTCGGCGAGACCACGCTCGCGCTGCTCGGGACGATGTACGACGGTGAGGCCGATCGCCTGGCGCTGCTGGCGAGGCACCGGCTCGAGCTGACGTCGAAGCTGCGCCTGACCGGAAGCTCCGAGGTCGATTTCGGAATACTCGATCCGGAGGCCGACGACGCCGTGCGGCTGACGGCGACGCGCCTCGAGGCGAGCTCGCCCCTGACGTCCAGGCTCTCCGTGCGAGTCGGCTTCGACCACAACAAGCGCCCCGAGACGCCCTCCGCCCGCGAGCTGATGCCCTCCCAGCCCGACAGCGCGTTCGAGCGCGGCAACTGGCGCTACTGGATCGGCGGCACGGTCAGCCTGCCCGGGAAGCTGCGCGTCGACGGCGAGTGGTCGCTCCTCGACACCCACGACACCGAGGAGCACGATCGCCGCTGGCGCGTCTCGCTGACGCGCTCGGGTCTGCCCGAGATCCCGGGAGCGTCGACGCGCGTCTCGGTCCACAACCTCGACGGGCGCGATCGGCGATCGGGCTACGGCGGTTCGATGTCGTCTCACGTGCCGTTTCTCAGCAACCGCCTGACGATCGGCCCATCGCTCGGGTTCCGCTTCCTCGAGCCGGACGACGCGGACTTCCGCGTCACCGACGTCTCTCTCCAAACGCAGTGGCGGGCGAGCGAGCGCTTCCGGACGTACACGCGTTTCCGGTACGCGTTCCGGCAGTCGAGCGAGTGGACGATGATCGAGGTGGGTCTCGAGTGGCGGATGTGAGCCCCGATCGCCCTGCGCGAGCGCCCTGGTGCTGGCATTCAGAAATCCTCCGAGAGGGTCATGGCGGCGCCTCTGGCCCTCGGACTCCTCGTGAACGCCGGCACTTATTCTATATCAGCGCGTGACGACGAGGTCGACGAGCAACGGCCGGTGGTCGGAGCCGATCGGAGGCCCCGTCGACCGGTCGACGACGATCACACCGGGCGAATGCAGGCAGTGGTCGATCGGGATGCCGGCGGGACCGAGCTGCGTCGGCCATGTCGGCTGGACACCGAACCCGCGCGCTGAATCGCGCAGCCCCGTTTTCTCCAGCAGGTCCGCGAACACGGGCGACCAGGGCGTCGTGTTGAGGTCGCCCAGGAGGATGACCGGTGGCTCGAGCCCGGCCACGAGCTCGGCGATCGCCCGCAGCTGATCGTCGCGCAGGGCGGCGCTGCGCCCGCCGATCGGGATCGACGGGTGCGTCCCGACGAGGGTCACGACGGCATCGCCGAGCGTCACGCGGGCGACCACCGACGGCAGGCCGGCGGCGCCGACTCGCACGATCTCGGCGCTCTGGAACGGGTGCCGGCTGAGGAGCGCGATGCCGAAGTTGTCCTCGCGCACCTCGACGAGCGCGTGCGGGTAGCGCCGGCGCAGCTCTCCGACTGCGTCACGCCACGCGGACGTCACCTCCTCGAGGAGAACGATCTCCGGGTCCCGCGATCGGATGAGCTCGAGCGTCCGGCGCGTGTCGCGGTTGCGGAAGTAGACGTTGGCGACCAGCGCGCGGAGTGGCTCGCCTCTCATCGAGCGCGGAGACTCCGGCGGAAACCACAGCGGCAAGACGACGACGCCGTTGAGCGCCGCGAGGAGGAGGCACGCGAAGACGCGGATGCGGTGGCGGCCGAGCGCCAGGACGAGCGCGAGCGCCAGGAGCGCGACGATGTAATGGACGCGAAAGTGGCAGGCGAGCTCGAGCGGCCACGCCAGGCGGCCGAGAAAGCCCGCCAGCGTCCCGGCGCCGACGATCGCCGCGAGCGCGGTCGCCGTTGCGGTCGCGCGCGCCGTCCACCGCGACGTTCGACCGACGCTGGCCACCGAGTGCGCGACCCCGCTTCCAGTGCCCATGGCGCTGAAAGTAGTCGATGGCGCGAAGCCGGTCAACGAGGCGGCCGTGTTCGTCGTTGCCCGTTCGCCGCGGGAGACCTATGATTGCAGCCGTCGGAAATCCACACGGCGAGGAGAAGCCGGTGTCCGAGCGTCGTCCCCGCATCGTTTTGGTGGTCCTTTTCGCGCTCGCCTCGGAGGGGGCGCGGGCGGACGAGACCCTCGGCGCCTCCTGGCGCGATCGTCGCGCTCCCGTCTGGGTCTACCCGAACTTCCCCGACGTCGAGCTCGCCGGGGATGCCGCGCGCCAGGTGGATCTGATCCGGTGCGCCGCGGGGGCGTGGACCGACCAGACGCGCGCGGACTTCGTCTACGACTTCCGCGGCGAGGTCGGGAGCGGCGGCTTCATGCGTGACGGCGTCAATACGGTGGCGTGGGCCGACGTCGACGGCAACGAGGCGCTCGCGGCCACCTGCTTCTTCGGCGAGGGCGGAGACCTCACGGAGTTCGACATCTTGTTCTTCGGCCGGGTCGAGACGTTTACCATCCGCTGGAGCGGCCAGGAGGAGCCGGGCCTCGGCACGTTCGATATCTTCGGAGTCGCCGTGCACGAGCTCGGCCACGGCATCGGCCTGGGTCACGTCGACGATCCCGCGGCGACGATGTACGCCGTCTCCCGCACGCCCGCCATCTCGCTCCGGACGCTGAACGCGACCGACCAGCGCTGCGTCGAGGACCTCTACGGGCTGCGGACGATGGTGCTCCCGTCGGTCGCCATCTCCGCGATCGAGCCACCGAGCGGGCCGACCTCGGGCGGGAACACGGCGCGGATCCTGGGAACCAACTTCACGATCCGGTCCGAGACCGACGTGCTCTTCAACGGCCGCCCGGTGCAGGACTCGAGGTGGGTGCTCGAAAGCTGCGACCGGATCCGCATCACCGAGATGCCCTCTCGTGATCCGGGGACGATCGACGTCACCGTCGTCAGCTCTGTCGGTGTCGCAACGGCGCCGGCGGCCTACGAGTACGTCGGCTCGCCGCTCGAGTTCGTGCGCGGTGATGCCAACGCCGACGGCGCGCTCGACATCAGCGACACCCTCGAGATCCTCGGCGTGCTCTTCGTCGGCCAGCCGCTGTCCTTTCGGTGCGACAAGAGCGCGGATGTCGACGACAGCGGCGGCATCGACCTGACCGACGCGGTGGCCGTGCTCGACGGGCTGTTCCTCGGCGGTCCGCCGCCCGGCGAGCCGTTCCCCGACTGCGGGGCGGACGTCGCTCGTGACGAGCTCTCCTGCGACGACTTCCCGCCGTGCCCGTGACAGGTCTCGCGCCCGTCGCCGCCGGCCTCATCTCGCTCGGCCTCCTCGTCCTGGCGATCGGCCTGTGGGGTCTGCACGCCGACGTGTCGTGGATCGCCCAGCCGTTCTACGTCTGGGCCTGGTGGGGCGCCATCCTCGTGCTCGACGGCTTCACCGCCGCGCGGCGTGGCAGCTCGCTGCTGACGACGCGTCGCCGCCACGTGCCGTCGATCCTGCTCTGGTCGACCACCTTCTGGTTCTCCTTCGAGCTGCTCAACCTCCGCTTCCAGAACTGGTACTACGTCGGCGTGTTCGATGTCTCGTCGCTCGTCGAGGCGGCGCTGTCGCTCGCCTTCGTGCTGGCGTGCTTCTCGACCGTGTTCATGGGACTGTTCGAGGCCCACGACGCGGTGACCGCGACCGGACTGCTGCGGGGCTGGAAGGGCGAGCCCGGAAAGCTCCCGCCGTGGGCGAGCTATGCGGTGCAGGGCGTCGGCGCCGCCATGGCCGGGCTCGCCATCGTCTTTCCCGTGTATCTTGCTCCGCTCATCTGGGGCAGCCTGACGTTCCTGATCGACCCGTGGAACTACCGCCACGGCGCGCGATCGTTGCTGCGCGACATCGAGAACCGCGATTACGGAATCGTCGCCCGCTTCCTCGCGGCGGGACTGGTGTGCGGCGTTCTGTGGGAGAGCTTCAACTTCTTCGCGCCGCAGAAGTGGATCTACACCGTGCGCGGGCTCGAGGGCTTCAAGCTCTTCGAGATGCCGCTGCTGGGCTTCCTCGGTTTTCCGGCGCTCGCGCTCGACGCCGTCGCCGCCTACTCCTTCATCTCGTACTGGCTGCTCGGGAACGAGACCTGGGAGAACCCCGCGGACCCATCACACCGCCCCGCGCCGCGGCCTCCCGCCACCACGCGGCTGCGCGTCTCGCTCCTGCCGGCGCACGTCGCGTTCTGGATCGGCGTCCTCGCGCTCGTCAACGTGGTCAACGTCGGCTCGGTCGAGCTCGAGCTCGAGGACCTGCCGGGACTCTCCGCGAGAGAGCTCGACGTCCTCCGACGTGACGGCATCCGGCGTCCGCGGCAGCTGCTTCGAGCCGTCGAGGACGCGCCCCGGCGCGAGCGGCTCCGGGCCGACCTCGGCGCGAGCGAGGAGGAGCTCCGCCGCCTCGTCGACGCGGCCGATCTCTTCGCGTTCAAGGGGATCGGCGCGCGGCACGGCGCGCTCCTGAGGCATGCGGGAGTCAGCCGCGTCGAGGAGCTCGCGACGAGAGAGCCGGAGACGCTCCACGCCGAGCTCGCCCGCATCGCGGGGCGCCTCCGCTGGCGTGCGCCGCGGCTCGACATGGTGCGCGTCTGGGTGTTCGCGGCGCGCAGCCGTGGCATCGTCCTGCGAGTCGACAGCGACTGACGCGTGCGGTAGGCTGACGCGCATGAACGGACGAATCCTCGCGCTGGCTCTCGGCGTCACGTGCCTGCCGCTGCTCTTTCTGGCGGGGTTCCGCTCCGCCGCCAGCGCCGCCGATCGAGACGCGCGCTGGTCGCTCCGCCCGGTGACGCGTCCCGCCGTGCCGATCGTGCGTGATCGCGAGCGGGTCGCCAATCCGATCGACGCGTTCCTCATCGCGCGGCTCGAGCAGGCCGGCATGACGATGGCGCCGCCCGCGGACCGGCGCACGCTGGCGCGTCGCGCCCTCTTCGATGTGCACGGCCTGCCTCCCTCGCCCTCCGAGCTCGAGCGGTTTCTCGACGACGATGCCCCCGACGCCTGGGAGCGATTCGTCGACGATCTGCTGGCGTCGCCGCACCTCGGCGAGCGGTGGGGCAGGCACTGGCTCGACCTCGTCCGCTTCGCCGAGACCAACGGCTACGAGCGAGATGCCACCAAGCCGCACGCGTGGCGGTATCGCGACTGGGTGATCGAGGCGCTCAACGCGGACATGCCGTACGATCGTTTCGTCACCGAGCAGCTCGCCGGCGACGAGGTGTCCGATCGCTCCGAGGCGACGGTCGTGGCGACGGGCTTCCTCCGGCTCGGCACGTGGGACGACGAGCCGAACGACCCGCTCGACTACAAGTACGAGCGGCTCGAGGATCTCGTCCACGCCACGAGCACCACCTTCATCGCGACCACGGTCAAATGCGCTCGCTGTCACGACCACAAGTTCGATCCCATCCCGCAGGTCGACTATTACCGCATGGCGAGCGTGTTCTGGGCCGGCTTCATCGAGCCGCGCGATCGCAAGCTGATGGGCGGGCCGAGCGCGGAGGAGCTCGGTCACGATGTCCTCGGCTGGACCGATCGGGGTCGCGAGGTGCCGTCCCTGAAGCTGCTTGAGAAGGGCGACCCGAGACGTCCGGCCGCCGACGTCGAGCCCGGCGCGTTGACGATGCTCGAATCGATCGACGCGCCGTTCCGGCCGCCGCCCACTGAGGCGCGCACGACGACGCGGCGCCTCCAGCTCGCCCGCTGGATCGTCGACGATCGCAACCCGCTGACCGCGCGGGTGATCGTCAACCGGCTCTGGCAGCATCACTTCGGCGAGGGGCTCGTGCGCACGCCGAACGACTTCGGTTCGAAGGGCGAGCCGCCGACGCACCCGGAGCTGCTCGACTGGATGGCCGCCGAGCTCGTCGCCGGGGGCTGGCGGCTGAAGCCGATCCACCGGCTCATCATGACCTCGAGCGCCTACCGCATGGCGTCCGTCCATCCGCGTCGCGACGAGTACGCCGAGCGGGATTTCGGCAACCGGCTCTGGTGGCGGCGGGATCGCCGCCGGCTCGAGGCCGAGGCGCTTCGCGACGCCATGCTCGCGGCGAGCGGCGAGCTCGACCGGCGCATCGGTGGCGCGAGCTTCTTCCCGGTGATCTCCGCCGAGGCTCTCGAGGGCCTCTCGCGAAGGGGAGAATCCTGGGGCGAGTCATCCGAGGCCGAGCGACGGCGTCGCAGCGTCTACATCTTCACGAAGCGCTCGCTGCTGCCGCCCCTGATGACCGTGTTCGACTTCTGTGACACCACGCAGGGGTGCGCGCAGCGAGACGTGACGACGGTCGCGCCGCAGGCGCTGGCCCTGCTGAACAACCTGACCGTCCACGAGCGGAGCGAGGCGTTCGCACGTCGGCTGATCGCCGAGCTTCCCGACCTCCCGCGTCGGGTCGAGCGCGCCTGGCGGCTGGCGTTCGGTCGCGCTCCGGCCCCCGATGAGCTCGAGGCGGCGACGGCGCACGTCGAGTCGCAGCGCGGCGCTTTCTCGGGACGGCAGGACGCGGAGCGTCTCGCGCTGGTGTCGCTCTGTCACGTGCTGCTGAACACGAACGAGTTCATCTATGTCGACTGACTCTTCCCGTGCCCGGTCCCGGTCCCGGTCCCGAAACCTCGGGAGCGGGCACGGGTACGGGTACGGGTACGGGTACGGGAACGGGAACTGGAACGGGAACGGGAACGGGAACGGGAACGAAGGCGGCACCCGGTGCGACGAAACCACATGAGCGATCGAAGGGACCGTTCCGGCCGCGGGCTGTATCCGTGCGGCGTCACGCGGCGCGAGTTCGTCTGGGAGATGGGCGGCGGGTTCGCGGGGCTCGCCCTCACCGGGCTGCTCTCGTCGACCGGCTTCTTCGAGCGTCACCTCGGCGCCGCCGAGCGCGGCGATCCGGATCGGCGTGTCGACCCGCTGGCGCCGCGGCCGCAGCACTTCCCGATGCGAGCGCGCGCGTGCATCTTCCTGATGATGAACGGCGGACCGAGCCAGGTCGACACGTTCGACCACAAGCCGGCGCTCTCGAAGTGGGCGGGGAAGCCCTTGCCCCCCGACAAGACGTACATCAACTCCGGTGGTCGCCGAGTCGGCTTTTTGACGCCGGAGGCGCGACCGTTCCGGCCCGGCGGTCAGAGCGGGCTGCTGATCTCCGATTTCTTCCCGAACGTGCGCCGACACGCCGACAAGCTCGCGGTCATCAACTCGTGTCACACCGACAGCCATGCGCACGGGTCGGCGCTCGTCGCCATGAACACGGGCAGCACCTTCATCGGCCGGCCGTCGGTCGGCAGCTGGGCCGCCTACGGCCTCGGCAGCGAGAATCGAAACCTTCCGGGTTACGTCGTGATCCTCGACAAGCGCGGCGGTCCGATCAGCGGTCAGCCGAACTGGTCGAGCGGCTTCATGCCGAGCTCGTTCCAGGGGACGCTCTTCCGGCCGGTGGGCGATCCGATCCTCGATCTCCGCGGCCCGCAGTATCTCGATCGCGCGGCGCAGCGGCGACAGCTCGACCTCCTGGCGCGTCTCAACGAGCGTCACATGAGCGAGCGGCCGGGCGGACGCGAGCTCGCGGCGAGGATCCAGAGCTACGAGCTCGCGTTCCGGATGCAGGCGGAGGCGCCGGAGGCGGTCGATCTGAAGAGCGAGCACCAGTCGATCCTCGACATGTACGGCGTCGATCGCCAGCCGACGGCGGAGTTCGGGAGGAATTGCCTGATCGCGCGACGACTGGTCGAGCGCGGCGTCCGCTTCGTGCAGCTCTACTCGGGTGGCGGTCACCTCGAGGACACCTGGGACGCGCACGAGAGCGTCGAGAAGAACCACGGCACGCACGCGGCCGAGATCGACCAGCCGATCGCCGCGCTGCTCACCGACCTGCAGCAACGCGGTCTGCTCGACAGCACGCTCGTCATCTGGGGCGGCGAGTTCGGGCGCATGCCGTTCAGCGAGGGGGTCGGCGCGCCGGGCCGCAACCACAACCCCTACGGCTTCTCGATGTGGCTGGCCGGCGGCGGCGTGCGCGGCGGCATGCGCCACGGCGAGACCGACGAGCTCGGCTTCGAGGCGACGGTGGACCGCGCGCACATCCACGACATCCACGCGACGATCCTCCACCTCATGGGCCTCGATCACAAGCACCTCACGTACTTCCACCAGGGCCGCGAGGAGCGCCTGACGGACGTCTACGGGCGAGTGATCCACGAGATCATCGCGTAGGTCGTCCGCAGCTGGTACACTCTCACCCGCGGGCGACGCACCAGTCGCACGCTGTTTCTCGAGGAGTTGTGACGTGGCCAAAGTCGTCGCTGGAAGGACTCTCCTGACTGTCTCCGATTATCTCCGCTTCCCGGATGACGGGCGCCGGCACGAGCTGATCGATGGAGAACATCACGTGACACCGAGCCCGGCAACGCGGCATCAGGTCATCTCCGGTCGTCTGTTCGTCCAGCTGCATGACCAGCTCGCGACCCCTGGCCACGGAGAGGTCTTTCACGCTCCAACGGACGTGGTTCTGTCGGACACCGACGTCGTCCAGCCCGACCTGTTCGTCGTGCTCGCCGCGAATCGCCGCATCATCACGCCGGAGAACGTTCAGGGCGCTCCGGACCTCGTGATCGAGATCGCCTCGCCGTCGACGGCCGAATACGATGCGGGACCCAAGCGGCGGCTCTACGAGAAGTACCGGGTCGAGGAATACTGGATCGTGCGGACGGGGGACGACACCGTCGAACGGCTCGTCCTCGAGGCCGGAGGGTACGTGTCACGCGGTGCCGAGCGCGATCGCGTCGAGTACGACGGCGTCGCGGGCGTCACTGTCGATCTCTCGAGGGTCTGGTAGCGCGATCGGCACGCTCCTCCGGGTCGCTCGCGGGGGGCTCACCCCCGCTGCGAGAACCGCCTCAGGTCGACCGGCTTGAGCCCGGCCTGAGAGAATCGCAGGTACGCGTTCCGCTTCGTCGTCCCCAGCGCGCCGGCGATGCGGTCGAAGTCTCCCTCGAAGCGGTCGAAGAGGTAGAGCAGGTACTCTCGCTTGAAGTCGGCGAGGAGCTGATCGTACTCGCGGCCCTCGAACACCCAGCGGGGGAACGTGCGCGGGGTCTCCTCCAGCCCGAGGACTCGTCGCGCCTCGCTCTCGCCGACCGGCTCCTCCGCCGTCAGCGCGAGACGGCGAACGACCGACTCGAGCTCGCGGACGTTTCCGGGCCAGGAGTGACCCGTCAGGACCTCGAGCGCCTCCGGCGCGAACGTCGGCCCGCCGCCCGGAATCTGGCGCTGGAAGTGGCGGATCAGGTGCGGGATGTCCTCCGGTCGCTCTCGCAGCCGGGGCAAGTTGAGGCAGATCCCGGCGAGGCGGAAGTAGAGGTCGTTCCGGAACTCCCCGCGCGCGCAGAGCTCCTTGAGGTCGCGCTTCGTCGAGGCCATGAAGCGGACGTTGATCTTCGTCGCCGCACGCGCGCCGAGCGGCCGCACGCGCTCGTCCTCGAGCACGCCGAGGATCTTGGCCTGCATCTCGAGGCTCAACGAGTCGACGTTGTCGAGGTAGAAGGTGCCGCCGTCCGCCGCGAGCAGGTATCCGCGGCGCGCGCGGCTGGCGCCCGTGAACGCGCCCTCCTCGTGTCCGAAGAGATCGGCCTCGATCAGGTTCTCCGGAATCGCCGAGAGGTCCTGGCCGATGAACGGCCTGTCCCGCCGGGGGCTGAGCGCGTGAATCCAGCGCGCCATGTGGTCCTTTCCCGTCCCCGACTCGCCGGTGAGAAGCACCGGAAGGTTCGAGTCGCGCGTGCGACGCACGAGCGTGAGGAGCTCCTGAACGCCGGGCGATTGCGTCTCCGCGAGACCCATCTCGAGCAGCGTCTGCGTCCGTTGCGAGCGTCCGCGCAGGGACGGCGTCGAGTCCGTCGCGGGACGCGGCGGGCCGGCGCGATCGAGAATCGCGGAGATCAGGCCGCTCGCGAGCTCGAGGAATCCGACCAGCTCGTCGCGCTCGGCCGGAGGGCGGTCACCCGGAAGCTCGACGTAGAGGACGCCGTGCCGGCCGCGCGGGGCGCGCCGCAGCTCGACGCACAGTCCGCGGGCCCATGTCCCCGAGCCGATGCGGAGCGCCGCGCCCCGGATGGCGTCGACCTCGGCGCGACCGAGTCCGCGCAGACCTCGAGCCGCGGCGGTGCGCCGTCGATCCTCCACGAAGACCGCGCCGCGCCGCGCCCCGGCGCCCTCGAGGACCAGCTCGAGAGCCCGTTCGACATCGGTGGCCGCCCGAAGCTGGAGGAGGACGTCGAACCGCCTGGTCGAGCCGCGCTCGCGCATCGCCACCGCCGCATCCCGGTCGGACTCCTCTCCCGCCGCGGCGAGACCGAGCCGCACGCGATGATCGATCGACAGATACCGCTTGCGGTCCTCCTCGCCGAGACCGCCGGCGAAGCGGGCGCGCGAGGTCGGCAGGCGCGCGTGCGCGCCCGATTCCGCGACCTCGGCCCTGAGCAGATCCACCAGCCAGGCGATCTCGGCATTGGTGCCGTAGTGCAGGTGGCCGGCGGCCTCCGTGAGCAACACGGCGATGCGCCCGGAGCTCCGACGCGGCGAGCGCAGCAGCACCAGTCGCGCCTCGAGAAAGGGGATGCGCGCGGATGCGAGGCGGCTCCCCTCACTCCGATCGTGCAGCGCCATCGCGCGCCGGGCCTCCTGGATCCAGCGCGCCGCGGCGTCGCCGTCGCGACCTCTCAGTGCGAGCTCGGCGAGCAGGAGGGCGCACTCGAGTGAGCCGGCCGGCTGTCGGGTGCGGTCGAAGCGCCGCTTCGTCCGGGCGAGGATGCGCTCGGCGCGCGTGGTGTCGTCCAACTCGACGAGCGCCGTGGCGATCAGGACGTCGTCCCACAGCAGCGCGTGGCTCGGCTTGCGCACCGACTCGCGTGGGGCGGGGTAGGTCTCGAAGTAGTCGTCGGCCAGCCCGCGGGCGAGCTCGTGATTGCCGCACAGCGCCTCCAGCAGGACGCGACGCGACGAGATCGCGCGGCCGAGGTGCGAGTCGCGCGCGCTCGCCTGCCGCAGCGTCTCGACGGTCTTCCGCGCCGAGCCCCAGCGTCCCTGGAAGATCTCGTTCTCGAGGAGATACACGCGCCCGTAACTGGCGAACAGCGGGTCGCTGAGCGTGTCGGCGAGTCGTATCGACTCCTCCCACAATCCGCGCGCGTCGTCGAGCGAGAGCCGATCGAGCAGTCCCCTCGAGTGCAGGTAGAAGAGGCGCGCCCTCGTCGAGCGGTGGGTGTGGGGCATCTCCTCGATCGCCTCGAAGGTGTCGCGCGCGGCGCGCAGAGCGCCCTGGCGCGCGCGAATCGTGGCGACGTTGCACTGGATGCTGAAATGCGCCGTCTCGTCGCCCATGCGGGTTGCGAGCGCGGCGGCTCGGCGGTAGACACGCAACGCCTCCTGGAGGCGGTTCGACTGGTGGTAGGCGATGCCGAGGTTGTTCAGGATCAGCGCGGTGTTCGACAGCGACCCGATGCTCTCGGAGAACTTCAGACCGCGCTGGAACTCCTCGATCGAGCGGTCGTACTCGAACTGACGGAGGAGGATGTGCCCGGCCACGGAGTGCAAGTTGAGGGCGTGGTAGGCGCGCCGCTCCGGTCGCAGCTTCGCCGCCGCTCGCGAGCGGAGCATCTCGAGGCCACGGTTCGCGAACGACGTCGAGCGCGGGAACTCGCCCCGGAAGAGATAGAGCGCCGCGAGCTCGTTGAGCACCGAGAGATGCTCCTCGAAATCGTTGACGCGCTCGAGCAGTTTCAGCGCCTCCTCGAAGTGCCCGCGAGCGGAGTCCGAATCGCCCTGCCGCTGACAGATGCCGCCGCGCTTGCGCAGGGCCCGGACGCGCGTTCGCGCCGGAAGACGGGCGTCGGAGAGCAATCGATCGAGCGCGCCGCCGGCGTCGTCGAACTGACCGCTCTTCTCGAGCAGGTCACCGGATGCCTCCAGGAAGTGCCGGCGCGCCGCGGCCGATCGCGCGTGCTCGAGCGCCTCGGTCGACAGTCGCAGCGCGTCCTCGACACGGCCAGACGCGTGGAGCTCATCGACCGCCTGTCGCGCGGCGTCGAGCCCCCGGCGAATCTTGCCGCCGCGCAGGAGGTGGTGCGCCGCCTCGCCACGTGTTCGCGGCTCCTCGAGCAGTCGCAGGCCGATGGTGGCGTGCGCGTCACGAACCCGGCTCTTCGAGAAGCCGGACGCGTCGCCCTCGAGCGGCGGCATCGCCGGTGCGTAGTAGCCCGCCGGGGATCCCGCGAGCAACCCGGCCTCCTCGAGCGCCGCCCGCGCCGTCTGGAACTCGCCCCGCGAGAGGCCCGTGAGGTCGCGGACGAGCTTCTCGTCCGCCGGACGCTCGAGGGCGCCCAGGTGGAGCACCACGGACCTGGCGTCCCGCCCGAGCCGCTCGATTCGACGGCCCGCCTGGGCGACGCCGTCCGCGTCGCTCTCCGCGTCGCCGACCGGTCCGCGAAGCAGTCGGAGAAGCAGGCGCGGGATGCCGCGACTCCGGCGAGCCAGCAGCGTCGCCCTGCGCGACGCGGACGGCACCGAGGCCTCGCGCAGCGCCTCGACGATCTCCTTGCGGCGCAGGCGGTGGAGACGGATGCGTTCGAACGCGGCACGGGAGTTCTCGCTGCCGGCGAGCGCGCTCGCCGACTGCGTCGTCGCGAGAACACCGATCGGCTCGCCCGCCGTCCGTCTCGCCAGTCGGTCGACGAAGTCGAGCAGTTGCGGATCCGCGTGGTGCATGTCCTCGAGCACGAGGACGCAGGGCGTCTCCACGGCCGCCTCGACCAGCTCGAGCGCCTCGCTCGACACACGCGCGCGGATCTGATCGAGATCGAGACGCGCGAGCTCCTCGCGCGCCGCGGTGTCGGCGCCGAGACCGAGGCTCGCGAACAGGAACGGGAAGCGCGCGCCGGCGGGGGTCCGCGACTGGTCGAGGACGGCGATCTTCTCGACGAGCCGTCGCAGACCGTCGCTGTCCTTGCCGGCGAAGGCGCGCAGGGGCACGACCCGGACGCCGAGACCGAGCATCTCCGTGATGCAACAATCCGCGAAGCGCGTCTTGCCGATGCCCGACTCGCCCTCGACGAGGAGCACGCGCGGCCCGCTGCCGTCGCGAAGCCGTTCGAGCCATTCGAAGAACGTGTCGAGCTCGCGCCGCCGTCCGACGAAGCCGATCTCTCCCGGCGAGCCGTGTTCCGGCGCGGTGATTCGGGGCTCGACCGCTCTCAGGGCGTCGATCACCTCGAGGGCCGAGCGGAACCGGTGGCGTGGCGCGCGCGCCAGGAGCCGCCGGATGACGGCGGCCAGCGGCGCCGGCACGCTCGAGCCGAGCGCCGCTCCCCCGTGACGTCCCGAGTCGATCGGCGACGCCGGATACCGCCCCGTCAGAGCCCGGTGAAGCGTCACACCGAAGGAGTAGAGATCCGCTCGCGCGTCGACCGGCGCTCCCTCCAGCACCTCGGGCGCGACGTATCGAGGCGTGCCGCGTCGCTGGCGCGATGAGTCCAGGTGGGCGTTCTCGAAGAGCCCGAAGTCGATCAGCGTCACCCGGTCGCCGTTGATGATGACGTTCGCCGGCTTGAGATCGAGGTGCAGGAGACCCTTTCGGTGCAGATAGGCCAGCGCCGACAGGATCTCGACGAACGGCTCGAGGAACTCCGCCAGCTGGCCGCCGCGCGCCCTCGATCGGAGCTCGGAGAGGCGTTTCTCGAGGCTGGCGCCCTCGACATACTCGAGGGTGAAGTACGTCCGGCCGTCGCCCGGGAGCCGGCCGAAGTCGTGCGCGCGGGCGATCGAGGGGTGCCGGAGCTCGCGCAGTATGCGGAACTCGCGCAAGATCTGCTCGGGCGCGACGTCGAGGTGGGACACCTTGAGGGCGACCTCGCGGCCGTCGTCGATCAGGTCACGGGCGAGATAGACCGAGCCCGCGCCGCCGTGGCCGAGTCTTCGGAGGATGGAGTATCTGGGATGACGTGGCTTCCGGGGCGGCATCGATCGCCGGCGCCCTCCGACGCCGGGGACGAGAACGGCGACCGACGCGGGCGCGTGCGCGTGAGCAGGACAACGAGAACGACGACCCTACAACGAGCACCCCAACCCGGAGGCGGACTCCGTCGCCGGCTCGGTCGTCGGGCGCCAGCGCGAGGATCCCATGAACAGATAATCGAGGATCATGATGGGGTCACTGAGGTCGATCTCGTGGTCCCGGTTCGCGTCCGCTGCCTCCGGACAGTCGAGTCCACCGCCCAGAAAGAGGTAGTCGAGGATCGTCACGGGATCGGCGATGTCCACCTCGAGGTCGAGGTTGCTGTCGCCGCGAACGAAGATCCCGACGTCACCGATGATCGACACGCGAAGGTCGGCGCCCTCCGTTTCCGGCCGGTGGACCTCGTCGCCGTCGAAGCGCGACTCGCGGTCGAAGCGGCGACCGATGCTCCGGCAGCGATTGAAGACCGGTCCGTGGCGGTCACGGAAGTTGCCCTGATAGCGCGCCGTCTCCGGCTGCGTGAACGGCAGGTGGTACACTCCGGCCGGCGCGTCCGGTCGCACCAGGAACTCGATGGTCGCCAGGGGAACCGGCAGGTTCGGGGGCAGCGCGAAGAACTCGCGCCCCTCGAAGTCGAAGACGAGTGACGCCTGCACCCACCCTTCCTCCTGACTGGCGAACACCTCGAAGCGGCCATCGATCTCCTCGACGCGCCGGAGTCGCTCGAGGATCAGGCGGATCGGATCGGCGAGCCGGACACCCCGGAAGACGACGACCTCCGGGTCGAACTCGAGGCTCCAGCACACCATCGTCAGCGGCGCGTCCGATCGAACGCGGAGCGGAATCCGCACGGTCCTTCCGGGCCTGCCGTGGACGCGCTCGAGGGCGTACCGGAAGCGCGCCTCGGCCGCCGGGGGACGCCGCGGATCCGGCTCGCCGTTGGCGCCCACCGGCGCCACCGACACGCCGATCGTGACGAGGAACGTGCCGAACATGACCGCGGCGAGCGCGATCGGTGGCGCGCTCATTCTCGAGATGCGTCTCATGCCTCTCTCCATGACCAGACTCCCGTCCGACCGTCGATCATACCACAGCGGCCCGCCAGGGCGCTCGACAGAACGCAAAGAGCCCGCGGAAGACGACCGGGTCCGGGCCATCTCCCGCGGGCGAATGGTCACGCCGGCGACTCCCGGCGCTCTATACCCGATGACTACTCGAAACAGACGTGGTCGTCGAAGGTCGGGTCGTGTCCCGGGTCGAACGGCCCCGGCTCGGGCGGCTGCACGCCGCCGCGGAAGAGCCAGATCAGCGTGAAAACCGCGTCGGAGATGTCGGTCAGGCCGTCATCGTTGGCGTCGAGGCGGTCGTGGCACTCCCGAGCAAATGCGTTGCCGCTGTTGAGGAAGATGCCGCTCAGGGTGTTGATCGCGTCGGCCATGTCGACCCGGCCGTCGTTGTTCGAGTCGCCGCGGACGAACGGCCTCGGCGGCGCGATGTCGACGAGCTCGAGCCAGTCCTCGACGCGGCCGATCTCGACGAAACAGGTCTCCTCGAAGCTGGCGCGTCGGAGCTCGCAATCGGCCGGCGTCCGACCCGACGCCAGGCAGTCCGACACGAGCGCGTCGCCGCGCTCGACGCAGAGCATCTCGGCGGGCGACAGCCCGACCGCGGCCCCTCCACCGGCGGCCATGTCACCGCCGTCACCGCCATCACCGTTCCCGCCATCGGGCGGCGGGCAGTGGGCGAGGCACCGCTCCTCGAGGTTGGCGACCAGCTCCGCGCAGCGCGCGTCGTCGCCGCCGCGCTCGGCGCACGCCTTGGCGAGCCGCTCGACGGCCGCGGCGCACCGCTCCTCACACGAGGGCCGCGGACGCGGCTCCGGCAGGCAGTTGGCGCGCACGCAGCTCGCCAGCTGGCGGGCGGCGCGAACGATGCACTCGCGACGCGAGGCGTCGTCGGACTCGAGGCAGCGGGCGAGGTCCTCGCGCGTTCGCTGTGCGCACCGCTGCGCGCAACGGAGCGGACGCTCGCGAGAGCACCGCATCAGACAGACCTCGAGGAAGCCGTCCGCCTTCTCGCGGCAGTCCGCCTCATCCCCGCCGTCCTCGATGCACTCCGCGAAGACCTTCTCGGAGGCCGCGCCGCAGCGATCCTCGCAGGACGGCGGCTCGGGCGGGTTCTCGCAGCGGTCGATGCACGCCGCGAGCATCTCCTCCTTCTTCGCCGCGCACTCCTCCTCGGTGCCGCCGCTCTCGAGGCAGTGCGCCTCGGCAGCGGCCGCCCTGCGCTCACAGCGCTCCTCGCACGTGGGCGGCTGGGGAGGCGGGCGATCACATCCCGCGCGACAGTGGGCGAGGAAGACCTCGATGCGCTCGGCGCACTCCTCCTCGCTGAGACCGCGCGCCTCGCACGAGCGCGCCAGCCCCTTGGCTCCCTCCTCGCATCGGCTGCGGCACGGGCGCGGATCGGGGCGCCCGCAGTGTCGCCGGCACTCCGCGGCGACGCGGCGCGCGAGCACCTTGCAGCGCTCCTCGTCGCCTCCGGCCTCGAGGCACTTGGCCAGAGCCGTCTCGCCGGCCGCGTCGCAACGATCGGCGCAGCTCGGGGGCTCGGGGGGATCCTCGCACCGCTCGAGGCAGCTCTCGAGCTGTTGCGCGGCGCGCATGCGACACTCCTCCTCGTCGATCCCCTCATCGAGGCATCCCATCAGGACTCGCCCGGCGGTCTTCTCGCAGCGCTCCTCGCAGGTCGGCGGGGCGGGCGGCTGCTCGCCGTCGCACTCCGCCACGCAACCCCGCAGCGCCTCGACCGCCTTCGCGGCGCACTCGCGCGGGTCGCCGCCCTCGCGCAGGCACGCGGCGAGACCGGCACGCGCATCGAGCGCGCAGCGAGCCTTGCAGCCCGGCGGCGGGACGCGCTCGCAGCCGCGAAGACAGTGCTCGAGGAGCTCCTTGCCCCGCGCCGCGCACTCTTCCTCACTCAGGCCGCGCTCCTTGCACGCCGCGACGAGACGCTCGACGGCGCGCTCGCAGCGGTCCGGGCACGTCGGCGGGGGGTCACCGTCGTCGCCGTCACCGTCGTCGCACCTCCTGAGGCACATCTCGAGGTGAGCGCCGGCGAGCCGCTCGCATTCCGCCGGATCCTTGCCCATCGCCACGCAGCTCTCCTCGAGACGCTCGGCGCGCATCTGGCACGCCTCGGGGCAGGGAATCGGCTCCGGCGGATCGACCGGCGGCGGATCGACGGGTGGTCTCGGGCAGACCCGCAGGCACGCCGCGAGCGCGGCCTCGACCGCGGCCTCGCACTCCTCGGGGCTGAGGCCACGGCGCTCGCAGAGACGCTTGACGCCCTCGGCGACCTCGCGGCAGTGCCCCTCGCAGTCGGAAGGGCGACGCTCGTCACCCGCGCCGAGCACGATCGGCGAACACACGCCGACCAGGACAATGACCATGAGTTGACGGACAACAGTTCGCATGGAGTTTCCCTCCTCTTGATGACCAGGGACTCGAGAGCGCCCTTCGCTCCGGCGGCAATCCACCGGCGCGGCGACTCACCCGCTCGATTGTAGTGCAAAGCGGAGGCCATGACGTAAGATTCGGTTCTCCGCGCACTTGTTCGTGCGGCAGGAGGCCAGATGTAAAGATCGTCTTACGAGAGCGCCGGGCGTCGGCGATGGGATCCATCGCTGGGGCGGGGCAACGATCACAGCGCGAGAGCGGCTCGCACCGGCGTTGATCTCCCCCTCCCCCCGGCGATAATCGGAGCGTTCGGGTCGGATTGCGGCGGCGACCACGCCGCTGCTCAAAAAGCGGTCTGGTTGCGGCGCTGCTCATACACGTTCCCGAGACGTCGGAGGCGGGAACGGGCGCGGGAACGGGTACGGGTACGGAGGCGGGGACGCCTCGTGCCGCCTCGAAATGCACTTGATCGGAGTCAGCAGCATGACACGCGCACTGAGTCTCGCGGTGTTCCTGTCGGTGGCGATCTCTCCCTCGGCGTTGCGCGCGCAGGCGGTCGAGGTGATCAACGAGGACTTCGAGGGGGTCGACCCCGGAGTCGGCGAGGTGCCGGACGGCGTCAACCCCGTCTGCGCCGGCGACGCCTGCGGCTTCAATCTGCCGCAGGTGATGAGCGACGGGTGCGACAACAACGTGCTCGTGCTCACCGACGGACGCAACAGCGAGGGGTCGTGGATCTGGTTCGACGATCAGTTCGATCTCAACGCGACGCGCGTCGAAATCGAGTTCGACCTCTTCATCGGCCGCGGCGCGAGCGCCACCCCGGCCGACGGCGTCTCGGTGATCTTCCAGTTCGACAGCGACGTCAACGCCACCGGCGCGACCGGCGGCGGCATGGGGATCGGGAACTTCCGCGGCAACGCGTCGGAGTACATCGCGGTGAGCTTCGACATCTGGGACAACGGCGCGGCCGATCCGGAGACGCCGGTCGACGGGCGATACGGAGGTCCCTCGACCGCGAGCATCGAGGTCAACCAGAACAACGTGCAGCCCTGGACGGTGACCCCGCTCGCCGAGAGCGCCAGGTCACCGGACTTCATCGCCTCGGCCGACATCTACGGCACTCCCCCGAACAGGCCGGGGAGTTGCGACCCGGACGACCTGGTCCACATCTCGATCGTCTTCGACAACCGGCTGATGCTCGTCAAGGCGCGCGGCCCCGCAGCGGACACCGATCCGACGATGCCCTTCGAGGAGCAGATCGTCGTCAACACGTCGACTGACCCGTTCCCCGATCGCCTGACCAACATCGGTTTCGCCGCCTCCACCGGCGGGGCGAACGCCTGGCAGTGGATCGACAACGTCGTCGTCAGGGAGCAGGACTCGCTGGTGTCGATCAGCGAGGAGGACCGGCTGACCACCGGCGCCATCAACTGCGCCGGTCCGGCGGTGGATGCCAGCGACGAGATCGGCGTCGAGTTCCGCGCCGATGCCTTCTTCGGGGGCGAGCTCAGCCGCGAGGGCGACATCGACACCGGCCTGACCATCATCACCAGCCGGTTTGGCCGCATCGAGCTGGGCGCCGATTTCACCAACTCGAACCCGCGATCGATCGATGTCTCGTCGATCGCCGGCGCGGGGGACGAGACGGCGAGGGTCTTCGCCACCGACGCGTTCTCCCCCATCGGCGTGCTGTACCGCGCGGTCGTGCAGCCGGGGCGCTACGATGTGACGCTCTACTGGTCGGAGAACTTTGTCGGCGCCGTCAACGGCGCCGGCCAGGGCACCAAGCTCTACGACGTGGTCCTCAACGGCGAGTCCGTGCTCTGCTCCTGGAGCGCCGCGGCCGCCGCAGGCTCCGGGAACGGCGATGCAAGCGCCACGTGCGTCGCGCGGCTCGACAGGGCCGTGGCGCGGACGTTCTCGGTGGACGTCGCCGATGCCGGCGGCGGAGCGGGGACACTCGAGGTGCTCGTCGACGACCTCGGCGGGGGCAATCCGCCCGAGCAGGCGGCGCTCAACGCGCTCAGCTTCAGCCGCACGGGGGACGTCACGGGCGACGCCGCGAGCGGCGACACCGAGTGCGACCGCGGGGACCCGTCGCCGCCGCCCGCGGGCGTGCTGATCGAGCGCGACTTCGAGGACGACAATGAGGCGGAGTGTCCCGCCGAGATGACCTGCAACACGAACAACATCTTCGCGCCGCAGGTGGTCCTCGACGAGGTCGCCGGTGATCAGCGACTGCGGCTGGTCGAGGACTTCACCGGCAGCACCGCCACGACGGCGATCTTCAACCAGACGGTGAACGTCAGGGATTTCTCGCTCACCGCCGAGTTCGACGTCTTCATGGCGAATCCAGACGGCGGCACCATCGCCGACGGCGGCACGTTCTTCGTGCTCGAGGGGAACAACGTCAACGCGCTCGGCGGGTCGGGCGGGGCGATGGCCGTGCCGACGAACGCGTACGGGTTCGTGGTCGAGTTCGACACCTGGAACAACGGCGGGACAACCGGAGACTCGTCCGGCTTCAACCCGGGCTCCGCGACGCCCTGGACGCACGTCGGCATCAACAACATGTCGATCGAGTCGACGGTCACCAACAGCTCCTTCGATCCCGATCTGCGCCCCGTCTCCGCGGGCGGCGCAGGGTGGCCGGACTTCTTCGATCCCGAGGGCGTCCAGGTCATCGTCGAGTACAACCGCGGGCAGGTGAGCGTCACGCTCGAGGGTCGCACCGAGGAGGGCGAGGCGTTCGGTCCGACGGTCGTCGCCGAGGCGTTCGTGCCGCCGATCCTGACTCCCGAGGCGGTGGTCGGGTTCTCCGGGGGGACCGGGGGCGCGACGCAGCACCTCGACTTCGACA
>JBFFXF010000026.1:0-40748 GCA_041569895.1 Planctomycetota bacterium
CGCCCTGAGCTTTGTCGCTCGGCCTCGACGATACTCTCCGTTGTATCGCCTCGGCCTCGCTTCGCGCCAGGACGAAGAATCGCTCGGCCAGCCACACCACTCATAATCGCGCCGACCTATTTGGTCCTGACCGGAGGCTCCGGTCAGGGATCGCATCACGTGACCGGAAGCAGACGGGAGGAATCATGGGAATTGGAGCGAGAGCGGCCTTCACACGCGTCGCGGGCGTGGCGTTCGGTTTTCTGGTGCCCGCCGTGGCTGTCCCCGTCGACTTCGTCGAGGAGGTATTCGCCGACGTCGACGTCGAGCTTCTCGGGCCATTGGCGCCCGGCGAGACGAACACCATCGCCGGCCAGCTCCCGGGCACCGACACGGACACGTACGTATTCGAGGTCGCCCCGGGAAACCAAGTCGTCTCGGTGGTGATCGAGTTCAGCACCGACGTCGGCGACTCCGTGCTGTGCGTCGACGTGCCCACGGCCGACTTTCAGGTGAGCACGACGTCGACCGAGCTGCCCCGGACACTGGATCTTCCGATTCTCCTCGGCCCCGGTCAGCACGAGATCGTGCTCGCTCATGATCCCAGCGTCCTCGAGCAGGTCGCCTCGTACCGCATCGAGCTGGAGGTCGGAATCGTTGACGATAACCAGGCGCCGGATTGCAGCGCCGCCGTCCTGAGCTCGGAGCGCTGCTGGCCGCCGAATCACGAGTTCACGCTGGTCGAGGTCATCGGCGTGGTCGACCCGGACGGTGACCCGGTCTCGATTTTCGTGACGGACGTCACGCAGGACGAGCCAGTCCTCTCGAGAGGTCGCGGCAGCGGCCGTACGTGTCCGGACGCCATGCTCGTCGACCTGGACGGCGATGGCGCGCCGGACTCGGCGGCCCTGCGCTGCGAGCGCGATGACGTCGGCGACGGTCGGGTCTATACCGTGTGGTTCATCGCCACGGATCCGAACGACGCCTCGTGCGAGGGTTCCGCCACTCTCTGTGTCCCTCACGACAGGCGCCCCGGCGGCGACTGCGTCCACGACGGGCCGCATTTCGACTCGACCGTCTGTTCGCCCCGACGCAGGTGATGGTCTCGGCCGGAAACCTCGACCCACGCTCGGTTCCGTCCCTGGGTCGGGGCGGCTGGGGCCGGCTGGGGCGATGGGGCGGGGGCGGGGACGGCGGGGCGATGACAGACGGCAGCGGCGTCGAGGCCCGAGGTCAGGTCGACGCGCCGGCGAGCTCGTCGCGCAGTCGTTGCTGACCGCTCATCGAGACCCGGAAGCCGTAGATCGCCACGAGTGTGAGGACGATCGGGCCGAAAGCCGCGGCGCCTGCATACCAGTCGGACGTGTCCAGCGTTTGTGGAAAGCTCCAGAAGAACTGCGGGACGACCGCGATGACCCCCAGCGCGAGGAAACCCAGCCGGACGATCACGAGGACGATCACGGCCGCAGCTCCCACGTACCAGAGTCACTCGAGCGGGGGGCTGGTGAAGGCGCGGGACCAGCCGACAGTCAGGATCAGGAAGAGTACGATCGCGGCCGGCCACGGACGCCGCAGAACGATTCGCAGGAGCAGCATCAGCACGAAGACGCCGGCGAAGAAGATCACCGCGGCGAACAGCTCGAAGAACTCGCCGAGGATCCGTCCGGCGCCAAGAAGACTGTCCCACTTCGCCGGGAGGGTCCACGATTCGGTGAGCCAGCCGGTGTACCGTGCGAGCACATGCGGCAGCATCGACAGGAGGAAGAGCACCTGGCCCAGGACGCACGCGATCAGAACATCCCGCCCGACGAGAGCGTCACGGACACGGCCGTTGAGGAGGCGCGTCCACGACACCATCGAATGCGGCAAGTATCGCCGCGCGTACGGCTCGAGGGTGGCGTAGAACAGCCAGCACAACGCGGCAGACACCAGCGCCTCGCTCAGGCCGCGGCGGACCAGGATCAACTCGTTTCCGCTCGCCACATGGTTCGCCGTGAAAAGCCATTCTCCGGTCGTCGCGATGAAGCCGAGAATCGCGAATCTCCATGCGCCGCGGATGTCGCCCCGGCGGCTCTTGACGTTGCGATAGGCGAGGAAAAGCGTGCTGAGCACCACCGCGGTGACCACAACCGTGATCGCCAGGGGCATCAGCCACCCCCGTATCCATGAGACCGTCCCACGGCTCGACTGCTCCTCGTCCCACGGATAGAAGATCTCGAAGTAGACCGGGCGGCCGCTTTCGGCGCCCGCCTCGACTCGCAGCTCGAGGTCGGGTGCTTCGGTTGACGTCCCTGTCCACGCCGACCGGGCCTCGCAGAACACTCTCGGCGTCCACCGCGGTGTCGTGGTCGTGAAGCTGTCGATCTCGAGACCTGCCGCCCCGAAGAGCGCGGCCCAGACGGTCTCTTCGTCCGGCACCGGCGCCCCGTCCTGTCGTCGCCTCACGGGCATGACTTCCAGGTAGTTCAGCCGACCGACGGTGTCGAGGCTCATCCGCAACTCACCTCCGGCCTCGAGCGGCGGATCGCGCCACGTCACCTCGCCCGTTTCTCGTTGCGCGATGAGGTCGCCCGGACTCGATCTGTATCGGAAGAGCACGACGGCGGGGAATCCGCGGGCGAGCGCTTCCTCGACTCGCGCGGGTGCCCGAGATTCTCGAAGCTTCTTGAGCAGGCCCACGTCGGGGTGGAACCACCATGCACGGTCAGCCGGCACCTCCGCGTGGCCCAGCTCGCCCAGCAGGCGCTCGCCGCGGTTCGCGAGCACTTCCGGTGTCAAGTCGAACGGCACGCGGTTGACCAGACCCTGGTGCGCGCCGACGATGACCGACAGCGCCAGAGCGACAAAGAAGGCGCCCAGCAAGAGAGCGGCGTGGCGGGGCCGAATCCGACCGGACTCTCCGGCCTCCAGGAGGAGCTCCGGCGGCGGCGTCTCGCCGCGGGCAACGGCTCGGTCGAGAGGGTCGGCGCCCGGCAGCGCCGCCAGGACAGCCAGCGCGGATGGTGGACGATCGCGCGGGTCGATCTCGAGGCACCGCAGAAT
The DNA here is from genome assembly GCA_041569895.1 of Planctomycetota bacterium. Classification (GTDB taxonomy): domain Bacteria; phylum Planctomycetota; class UBA8108; order UBA8108; family JACQVS01; genus JBFFXF01. Next base: position 3,022 of record JBFFXF010000026.1, read on the forward strand.
CAACCGGTCGACCTCCGGCGCGATCCCGCCGACGACGCTCGACGGCGCCGGCGGCGTGATCTCGCTCCGCTGTCTCAAGTGCTCGGCCGGCGAGTCACCGCTGAAGGGCAACCGACCGGTGAACAGCTCGTAGAGAACCAGACCTGCCGAGTAGATGTCGCTCCGCGTCGTCACGCCTCGACCGCCGAGCTGCTCCGGGGCCATGTAGGCCGGCGTGCCGCCGACGACACCGCCATCGACGACGTCCGCCGCAAACGACGCGAGCCCGAAGTCCGTGATGCGGAGTCGGCCTCGACCGTCGACCATGATGTTCGACAGCTTGAGGTCGCAGTGGAGCACACCGCGATCGTGAGCGGCGGCCAGCCCGCTCAGGAGCTGTCCGGCCAGGTCAATGGCGCGGTCCTGTGGAAAGCGCCCGACGCTTCGAACGAGTGCGGCAAGGTCCTGCCCGTCGATGAACTCCATCGAGAGGAAGTGCTGGCCGGCCACCTCGCCGATGTCGTAGACGCGGCACACGTTCGGATGGGACACCTCCCGCGCCAGACGGACCTCGGCGCGGAAGCGCGCAAGCGCGGCCTCGTCTCCTGCCACGCCTCCCGGTAGGAACTTCAGCGCGACCGACTGGCCGAGTTGGAGGTCGTCGGCGCGGTACACCTCGCCCATCCCTCCTCGACCCACCAGCGCGACGATGCGGTACCGCCCCGCGATGAGCGTCCCGGGATCGAACATGCCGTGGTCGAAGAGGGGCCGCAGCGCATCCCGTCGCGCGGGCTCTCCCCCCGGAGGCGGAACCGATTCCGTCGCGTCGTCAACGAACTCCGGGCCGTTTCCGGGCGGTTGCTGACTCACGGTGGACTCCGCGGCGACTCACAGTGTTTCAGGATGACGATCCTGATGCTCATCGTCCGGGCGACGAGTTGTCCGAATCGCCGCCACGGAGCAACGGCTTCTGGATGTACTCCGACGGCAGGGACACGATCGGATCGTCCAGGCGCACACCCGGGCGTCGCCGGCCGACCGTGCGGACGTAGCCGAGGTGCTCGCCGCGGTCGGCTTCCACGGCGTCGAGCTCGATTCGGTTGTCGGGCGCGACGACGCGCTGCCACTCGATCCAGCGTTGCCAGCCATCCGGCATCGAATCGGAGAGCTCGACGTCGACAATGCCGCTTCGCTCCCAGTGACGACGCCACCACGCCGGCGAGTGCAGACACCACATCTCCGGCTCCAGCTCCCACCACGCCTTCAGGTGATCGGGAACCGGGCCGTCGATGTCGCGCGTCAGCCCGGCGCCGGCGACCGCGATGACGCCACCCGGCTTCACCAGTCGCGCCAGGTATCTCAGATAGTGGTCATCGGTTCCGTAGTACGGGAAGGAATCGATGGAGATGATGGCGTCGAAGAACTCCGACGCGAACGGCAGTGAACGGGCGTCCGCGTGGATGGGGAAGACGCTCTGCTCGACGCCGGCGTCGCGAATCCGCCGGAAGTTCTCGGAGGCGCTGAACCACAGGTCGGTGGCCCAGACCACGACGTCGAACTCGCGGCAGAGGAAGATCGACGATGCCGCCCGCCCGCAACCGAGATCGAGGACTCTCATTCCCGATCGCAGATCGAGCGCCGCGGTCAGCCACTCCGTGAGCCAGAGGGAGTTGGCGCCGCCTCCCAGGCTCGCGATCACCCACTCCGGGTGATAGGCGTTCGAGCGCGGAAACCGATCGTTGAGGAATCGCTGATCTGCTGTCATGTGCCAGTCTCGCCACGAGTTCTTCGTGCGGTCGTCTCGAATCTCGACATTCTCCGGAATCGCCGCAGAGTTTTCCACCGGGGTCGGCGATTCGAGAGTGCGGTGTCCGTGGCGAACGCGGCAGAACGGCTCCGATCTGCGCGTCGATGCGCCCCGCCCGATGCGCCCCGCCCGATGAACCCCGCCCCGTGGAAGACCGTGCGACCTCCTGTTACGATGCGAAGCGCGGCAGGCTGACTGCGATCGCCAGAGAAAGGAACCCGTCGATGGACCGGATTGACGACCCCGCCAGGGAGCACGTCGAGGTCGCGCGACGCCACTTCCTCCGCCTCGGCGCGGCCGGCGTGGCGGGTCTCGCGGCATCGCCCCTGTGGTCGAAGGGGCCCGGGAGAGACGCGGCGCTCGCGGCGCTGATCCGCGAGCTCGAGTACCTGACTCCCCCACTCGAGTTCCGCTCCGTCGAGCGCGGCGACCCGTTGCCCTACACGCTGCCGCTCGAGAAGCGGCGCGAGGTCGGCCTCGAGCGCGAGACGTGGAAGCTCGAGGTGATCCCCGATCCCGACACGCCGGCGACCGATGTCCGCAACCCCTTGACCAGGGCGCGCGGCAACGCGCTCGGCTTCGAGGAGCTGCTCGAGCTCGGCGAGAAGCGCGCCGTCAGCTTCCTCAAGGTGATGACGTGCAACAACATCGGCCGTCCGCTCGGCATGGGCCTCTGGGAAGGTGTCCCGCTGCGGGACGTGATCTGGAAGGCGCGGCCGACCTCGCGCGTCCGCCGTGTCTTCTATTACGGCTACCACAACGACGACCCGAAGCAGATGTTCCGCAGCTCGCTGTCGATCGGACGCGTGCTCGAGGACCCGCCGGAGTTCCACCCGGTGATCCTCGCCTACAAGCTCAACGGCGACTGGATCCCGGGCGTCCGCGGCGGACCCGTGCGTCTCATCGTGCCGGAGGCCTACGGGTTCAAGTCGGTGAAGTGGCTGAACACCGTCGTCCTCACCGACCTCTGGCACGCCAACGACACCTACGCGACGCTGTCGCCGAACGACATTGACAGCGAGATGAAGTCATTCGCGCGGTTCCTCCACAGGCCGGCAAGAGTCGCGGCGGGTGCGCCGATCCCGCTGACGGGGCTGGCGCAGGTCGGCATGTCGGGCCTCGAGAGGGTGCAGTACGGCGTCACGCCGGCGTCGACCGTGTGGCCGGCCGACGACCCGTACTTCACGCGCGCCCCGTGGAGGGACGCCGAGATCCTGCCGCCGCCGGAGAACTGGGGCGGCGGCCTTCCGGACGGACCGTTGCCGGGGCGTGTGCGCTGGTACGATCCGGGGCGCGGTGCGTCGACACTCTGGCCGATGCGCTGGGCGATGGCGCACTGGGCGGCGCTCGTGGCCGCCCCCGCTCCCGGCGAGTACACCATTCGCTGCCGGACGATCGACGCCAGCGGCGTCGCGCAACCGATGCCGCGTCCGTTCAAGAAGTCGGGACGGACCGCCATCGACGAGCTCTCGGTGCGCGTCGAGGCCTGACCGGGCCCGGGTCGGGCAGCGACGGCCACCCGCCAGGCTCCGGAGATCCTTTCTTCAGGGCTCGCGCGAGAAGAGCACCGAGACGTCGTTGCTGTCGAAGTTCCCGACGACGACGTCGAGCCGGCCGTCGCCGTCGATGTCACCGAGCGTCACCGTCCACGGCGCCTCGCCCGCGGCGTGGGTGACCGCCTCGCGGAATGTCGAGTCGCCACCGCCGAGGATCACCGACACGTCGCCGCTCTCCCGGTTGGCGGTGACGATGTCGAGCGCGCCGTCGCCGTCGACGTCGCCGAGCGCGACGGCGCGGGGCTGATCCCCCGCCGCGCAGCTCAAGGGCGCGGCGAACGTGCCGTCCCCCTTGCCGCGGATGATCGACACGTCGTTTCCGGCCGCGTTCGCGGTCACGAGATCGAGCGTGTCGTTGCCGTCGAGATCGGCCAGCGCGAGCCCCACCGGCCCGTCGCCGGTCGGATGCAGCGCCGGCTCGCCGAACGTGCCGTCTCCGGCGCCGAGGAAGACCGACACCCGATCGAGCGAGCTGTGCGACAGAACGATGTCGAGCGTCGCGTCGCCGTTCAGGTCTCCCAGCGCGGCCGAGAAGCTGCCGGCCGCGAGCTCGTACGGCACGGCGTCCGCGAGCGTGCCGTCCCCGACGCCCAGCAGCACCGAGATCCAGCCGTGGAGCGATACCGCGACGACGTCGAGCGCCCCGTCGTCGTTCAGGTCGCCGAGCTCGACGTCGAAGACGAGACAGCCCTCGGCGATCCGGTAGTGCGCCGCATCGCGAAAGGTCCCGTCGCCGCGGCCGAGGAGGATCGACACGTCGCAACTGTCCTGATTGGCGACCGCGAGATCGAGAACGCCGTCGTCGTCGAGATCCCCGATGGCGACGGCCTGCGGCCGGAAGCCGGCGCGCACGTGGGCCATCTCTCCCAGGGCCCGGTCGTTCGCGCCCAGACGGATCGAGATGTCCTCCGTGCACCAGTTGGAGAGCACCAGATCGAGGTCCTCGTCGGCGTCCAGATCCGCCAGCGCCACGGAGGTCGGGAAGCAGTGCGCGTCGTAGCGCACCTGATCATCGAAGAGCACTCTGCCGCTCGCGGGCGGCGGGCGGCACGGCCAGAAGGTCTCGCAGTCGAGCGCATCGATTGTCGCGTCCGCGCCGCACGCACCGAACGGTGGCGGCAGGGGCCGGCCACCGAGAAAGAGGTGCTCGATCACGCGCAGGGCGTCGACGATGTCCAGCTCGCCGTCGTCGTTCGCGTCGGACGCGTCCTCGCAGGGAAGGGCGTCGGGCGCGCCGAGGAACAGAAAGCCGAGCGTGTTGCTCACGTCGCTGATGTCGAGCGCGCCATCGACGTTCGAGTCCCCGCGACGGAAGCGCGGATTCTCCGCGCGGACAGGATCGGCGGCGACGATCGCGAACACGAAGACCGCGAAGAGGAAGACGAGGAGCAGGGATTGCGAGCGTTTCATCGTGCCCTCACGATTCGGGGAGGCGAGCGCCCGACCGGGGCCTCCCGTGACCCGCCTCCATTATCCCCATCGCCCCGTGCGCTTCCAGTCGCCCGGTCGCCCGGGGACACGCCAGACCGGTGGTCCGCGGCATTTCCGGCGCGCTCGATCCTGCCGGACGTGCACCGTCTTGCCAGTACTCAAGTCGAAACGGCGCGCGCGTTTCACCAGACCGGTTTTAAGTTGACAGCGACGCGACGTCACGGTGTATTGGGTGGTATTCGTTACAGGGTCTGGTTGGTTTTCTCAGTGTTTTGCCTGGTCTCAGCGATCGGAGGGGTTTGGTCATGATCGCCCGTTCCTCTTTCACGGGATTCCTCTCACTCGTACTCGTCGCAGCGCTCACTGCGCCGACACTGGCGCAGATCAACCTGAGTGACATCGTCGCCGGGGGTGATGGCCGCGGGCTCGGGTGGACGCAGGACGACGACATCGATTTCGGCGGCGACAAGTACGCCGCGGTCAACCTCGACAACGGGACGTTCATGACCCGGCTCGAGGTCGATGGTTTCCACAACGGGACGGTCGACACGGACGGCGTCAATCCGTCACCCTGCGAGGGAGCTCCATTCTCGGACCCCACGGCGACGGGGGACGTCCCCGGTGGAGAGTTCATCGACTCGGTCTTCTTCCTGCCCAATCTGACCGTGCCGCTGAATTCGGCGGGTATCACGTTCCCCTACAAGGCCGGCGATGAGTGGGGCAACAGCTGGAACCACGTCCTCTCCAACCGCACGCACGATATCGACAAGGGTCGAGAGGACATCTTCGCGGGCGGGTCGGCGAACTGGGAGACCGGCATCGGCATCCACGCCTCGGCCGGCATCACGTTCGATCTCGACGCCATCCGCGAGGAGCACGGGGCAGAGAACGTGCACTCGTTCTCGACCTTCATCGGCGCCGATCGCTGCGGCGCGCTCATCAACTTCTACGTCATCTTCAGCGACGACGAGGGCATCATCGACGACCCGAACGGGACCGAGATCTTCGTCGTCGGCGACCCGTTCCTGGGGCAGGAAGAGCTCAACATCTGGGTCAGGGCATCGAATCCGACGAGCGCCGCCCAGTACATCGCGCCGATTCCCGAGGGCGCGAAGTATCTCACTCTCACCGTCGGCGCGGGCGGGAACGGGATCGGGTGCGATCACGGAGTGCTCGCGAACCCGCAGATCCGCAGCGCCACGCCCCCGACTCCGGTCGAGAATCTGACCTGCATGAGAAACGAGGACGGCGATTTCGACCTCACCTGGGACCTGCCGGACAACGTGCCACCGGACCCGATCAAGATCAGGATCGGCGACGAGGAGGTGGGCGAGGTGCCGAACGACGCGACGAGCTTCACGCTCTCCGCCGGCGACACCCCGCCGGGCGACTTCCTGGTCTGCATCGACAACGGCTCGCCGTTCCCGGCCTGCTGCCGCCCCGCCGCCACCGATGACAACGGCCTCATCAAGAACTGGCTCGCGCTCGGTCCGTTCGCCAACGATTTCGGGTGCAGCGGCCCGGATCCGGAGCCCCTTCTCGGCAACCACATCGCTCCGACGAAGATCGGCTGCGAGTACCCCGACGCCGGTGATCCGATCGAGTACGACAGCTTCGAGGCGGCCTCGAACGCCTACGTCGGGCCGGGCGAAGTCCCCGAGTGGCGCGTCTTCGACGACGGCGCTCTCGACGGAACGCAGAACATGCAGGCCGAGGCCGTCAACAACGGCTGGCAGAACGACGACGTGATGACCTGGCTCGTCACCTACGTCACCTACCAGGGCGCCGAGCCCGTCGTGCCGGATCTCTGTATCGGCAGCGACGACGGCGTCCAGGTGTGGATCGACGAGCGGCTCGTCTGGACGAACAACGCCTGCCGCGGCGTCGGCGTGTGCCAGGATCTCATTCTCGGCGCCGACATCGGGCTCGTCCTCGAGCCCGGACCGCACCGGATCGCCATCGCCGCCTGGGAGCGCGGCGGCGGCTGGGGCGCGACTTTCGCTCTCCAGGTGGACGGCCTGCCGGTGCTCGACGGGGACCCCGACTGGATCTTCCACGGCACCAGTCGACCGGAGGGACTGATGGCCGAGGAGGACTGCGGCGATTCCGAGTGCGTCGAGCTACGCGTCACGCCCACCGAGGCCACCGTCGGCATCGATCAGCAGCTCTCCCTGAACGTGACCTGCTTCGACGAGGCCGGTCTTCCCACCAACGTCACCGGAGACGCCGAGTACTCGGCGGAGCCCGCCGGCATCGTCAGCATCGACGAGATGGGCGTGGTCACCGGTCTCGCCCTCGGTGAGGCGGAGATCACCGTGTCGATCGGCGACCTCTCGGAGACGGTGAACGTCCGGGTCGCGCGACTCCTTTCCCTCGCCGACATGGTCGCGGGTGGCGACGGCACCGGCCCCGGCGGTTCCATCGACAGCGAGTTCGCCGGCATCAACCTCGACACCGGCGTCTTCATGTCCCGGCTCGAGCTCGACGGCTTCAACATGGGCACGACCGACACCGACGGCATCAACCCGTCGCCGGTCGACGCGTCCGACTTCGTCGATTCGGTCTTTTTCCTCAACGCCGCGGATGTGACGATCACGACGGAGATGATCGAGGTCTTCTGGGAGTTGGGAGACGAGTGGGGGAATAGCTGGAATCACGTCCTCAGCAACTTCACCCACGACATCGACAAGGGAAACGAGGACATCTACGCCGGCGGCCGCAACACCTGGACGACGGGCATCGGGATCCACGCCTCGGCCGGCGTCACCTTCGACCTCGGGGCCATTCGCGATGAGCATGGCGAGGAGGCGGTCAAGGAGCTCTCGGTGTTCCTCGGGAAGGATCGGTGCGGCGGTAACATGTCGATGATGGTCATCTTCAGCAACGCGGACGGCGTCATCGAGGACCCGCTCGCCGAGGAGCTCAATCCGCCGCCGATCTTCGAGCCGCTGGCCTACGTCCGGGTGCCGGTTTCCGGAGATGAAGGCCAGGCCTACCTCGGCGAGATTCCCCCGGAAGCGACTCACCTGACGCTCGCCGTCGGGGCGAACGGTGACGGGATCGGTTGCGCCCACGGCGTCTTCGCCGACCCGGTGATCATCGGTGAGGGCGGCCCGGTGGGCACGACCTTCATCCGTGGCGACGTGACGGCCGACGGAGACCTCAACATCACCGATGCGGTCAGGGGACTCGGCATCCAGTTCCTGGGCGATCAGCCGGTTGTCGACTGTCTGGAGATCCAGGACGTCAACGACGACGGGGTGGTCAACATCACCGACCCCATCGCCAGCCTCGGCTTCCAGTTCCTCGGGGGGCCCGCGCCATCGGCGCCATTCCCGACGTGCGGCCCCGATCCGGAAGGCTCGGCGGACAGCGGGTGCGCGTCGTTCCCGCCGTGTAACTGACGCTCGCCGCCGGCGATCGGGAAAGCGCCCCCCGCGGCGAGACCGCGGGGGGCGCTTTTTTTCAACGGCTCCGCCGTGAAGGAATCTCCCTCGAGCGTGATCGCCCGGAGACTGGCGGTCCTCTCCGCCGCCGCCGTCATCGCGTCGAGCTCCTGCGACGCGCAGCGCCCGGCCGATGCCGAGCGCGCGGTGGAGGTGCTCGAGGGAGCCAACGATCTCGCGAGGAGACACCGGCTCGCCGAGGCGCTGGAGCATATCGAGTCACGGGTCGGCCCCCTCGACGAGAGCGATCTTCGCCACCCGCCCCACGCAGCGCTCCGCGAACGACAGGCGACGCTGCTCCTCCGCCTCTCGCGTCCGGGAGAGGCCGTGCCGCTCCTCGAGGCCCTGCGACGAGCGCGCCCGGGAGAATCCAGGATCGACCTCCATCTGGCCAGGGCGCTCGTCGAGCTCGACAGACACGAGGAGGCCGTGCCGATCTTCGAGCGATTGCCCGGCGCCGAGCGCTCGAGCGAGCTCGTCAGCTACGCCATGGCGCTCATCGGCAGTGGCCGAAAGCGAGACGGCGCGGCGGTGCTCGCCGGCGCGCTCGCGCGCGACCCGTGGCTCGAGGAGGGATACCTCCACTTCGGGCGCGCGCTCGTCGCGCTCGGAGAGCCCGCGGCGGCCGAGCCGTTCCTCCGCCACTACCGCGCCGGCGAGGAGTTCCGCCGGCAGGAGCAGGAGGCGCTGCAGCTCGAGTTCGGCAGTCAGGAGGCGGAGGGCACGAACGCGCGCGCCCGGGCGCTTGCCAGGCGAGGAAGGATCTTCGACGCCATGCTGCACCACAACCTCGCTCTCCGGAAGAAGCCCGGTCTCGGTGCGGCGTACCTCGATCTCGCGCGGCTGTCGATCTTCATCGCCAGGCCGGATCAGGCCGAGCAGGTGCTCCGGACGCTGCCGCGGAACGAGCAGGTGCTCGAGGTCCTCGGCGAGGCCCACGAGGCGACGGGGAACATCGAGGGCGCGCTCGCGTCGTATCGAGCCGCGCTCGAGATGGACGCGGGCCTCGAGAGCATCGGGAAGCGCGTCGAGGCGCTCGAAGCGACAGGCAGGGAGCCGGACCCGGTGGCGGAGCTCAGGCGATCGGCCGCCCAGCGGATGCGCGGCAAGCCGCTCTCGCAGTGCGTTGACGAGCTGCTCGACCTCGCCCGGGGGCTCGCATCGCTCGACCGGATCGACGATGCCAGGAAGCTCGTCCTCTTCGTCGCCCGGCTCGCTCCGGAGCACGAGGAAGCGACGCGCCGGATTCTCGAGCTCTTCGACCGGCCGGAGGACGTCTTCGTCAGGCTCTGGGCGCTCGAGCGCCCGGACACCCCGGAGGCGCGGACCCGCTTCGACAGCGAGGCGCGGCGCCTGGAGCTCGATCCGGACGCGGTCCGGGATGCGCGCGCCGGCAAGGTCGTCCGCTCGAGCGAGTGATCCGGCACGATCCGGAGCTCGACCTCACGGCGCTTCGCCTCACCGCAGTTCGCCTCACCGCACGATGCCTCACCGCACGCTGCCTCACCGCACGCTGCCGCTTCACGGTCGATCGGCCGTCTCCACCACCCGGTGCACCCGATCGATGCCCGGCGACTCGAGCGACTGACGAGCTCCCGAGGGCCAGGTGATCTCCACGCGAACGATCCCGGCCGGACGCGCGCCGAGCCCGAAGCGGACCGTCGGGTCGCACGCCGACGCGTAGCTCCTCGCGCTGCGGCGCACCGCGATGCGCGTAAAGCGCTTGCCATCGCGCACACCCGTGAGCTCGACGCGCGCGCCGTAGCCGTCCCGGTTGCTCCGCGTGCCGACGAGATCGAACGCGATCCAGTGTCCCTCGCCGAAGTCGTTTCGCAAGAGGACCGCCGGGCCGCCCGTGTTGAGGACGACGATGTCCTCGTCCCCATCCCGATCGAAGTCCGCGCTCGCGGCGGCGCGGCTCACGGTTCGCCTCGTGAACCACTCGCCGGCATGGTCGGAGACGTCGGTGAACCGCCGCCCGGCGTCGTTCTCGAGCAGCAGATCGCGCTGCTCGAAGAGCATGCCGGGGCGGAGCCGGGCGATGGTGTCCTGGACGTGTCCGTTCGCGATGTAGAGATCGAGATCGCCGTCGAGGTCGTGATCGAGGAGCAGCACGCCGAATCCGAGGGGGATCAGCGTCGGGCCGCCGAGCCCGAAGACCGTGCTCGCCTCCCGGAAGCCGCTCGATCCCGGACCGAGGTTCAGATAGAGCGCGTTGCGCTCGTCGGAGAAGTTGGTGACGACGATATCCTCGAGGCCGTCGAGATCGACGTCGCCCGCGTCGACTCCCATGCCGGCCTGCGAGACCCCCTCCTGCGAGTACGCCGTGTTGGTGATGAGGCCCGACTCGGTGAACGTGCCGTCGCCGTTGTTCCGGAACATCAGGTTCGGCGTTTGATCACAGGCGACGTAGATGTCCGGATCGCCGTCGCCGTCGAAGTCGAGCACGACGACGCCGAGCGACTTGCCCTCGTGCTGCCCGGCGATGGCGACGCCGGCCGCGACGCTGCGGTCCTCGAAGGTTCTGTCGCCGCGGTTCCTGTAGAGGACATCCGGCACGCCGGGGAACTCGTTCGGGCTGCAGTAGGTCGGCGTGTCGCCCGTCCTGCACTTTCGCCGCGGGTCGTAGTCGACGTAGCGGCAGACGTAGAGGTCGAGGTGGCCGTCGTTGTCGTAGTCGAGAAACGCCGCGCTCGAGCTCCAGCCCTCCGTCGCCACGCCCACTTCGCGGGTTACCTCGCGAAAGCGCCCGTCGCCCTCGTTGTGGTAGAGGACGTCCGGTCCGTAGTTCGCGACGTAGAGATCGGGCCGACCGTCGTTGTCGTAGTCCCCCACCGCGAGCCCCGAGCCGTAGCCGCGATCGCCGACCCCGGCGGCGGCGGTGACATCCACGAACGTGCCGTCGCCGAAGTTGCGATAGAGACGATTCGTGGTGTCGCCCTGCCCTCCCCTCGCCGAGCGCTCGTTGCCGTTGACGAAATAGATGTCGGGGAATCCGTCCCCGTCGAAGTCGAGCCAGCCGGCGCCGCCGACGGTCGTCTCCGGCAGGTGTCGCTCACCGCGGGCGCCGTTCTCGTGACGGAACTCGATCCCCGCACCACGGGTGACGTCGGCGAAGCGACCCCGTGTCCCGCCCGGACGCAGCCAGATCACCAGTGCGGCCACGCCGAGCGCGAGCGCGATTGTCGTGATGAGAGGGAGAGCTCGTCGCATGGTGACGCCCTTCGACGGCCGGGTGCCCGGATACGCGACTCGCACGCATCGTACACGGTGTGGCGCGATCGTCTGCTGGAAATGGCCGGCGCGCGCCCTGGGCGATCCGGCATTTGACAACGTCGCGCCGCGTCCGGACAATTCCCTTCATCGTGGATTGCAGGCGAATCACCCAGACCGGCGGGCTGCTCGTGGCCCTGGCGTGCGCTCCCGCTGCGGGCGCGGAGCAGGTCCACTGGGCCTTCCGGCCAATCACGAATCCCGCGCTCCCGCCGGTGGAGAACGAGGCGTGGCCGGCGGCCGCCCTCGACCGCTTCGTGCTGGCCGGTCTGGAGGAGGCCGGCCTCGAGCCGGTGTCGGATGCGGATCGCTTCACGTGGCTTCGACGGGTGACCTTCGACCTCACCGGGCTGCCGCCGACGGTCTCGGAGATCGAGCGGTTCGAGGCCGACACGTCGGCGGGAGCGCACGAGCGGGTGGTCGACCGGCTGCTCTCCTCGCGCGCCTACGGGGAGCGCTGGGCGCGGCACTGGCTCGACCTCGTCGGGTACGCCGACCAGATCGGCACGTCGAACGACGTCTTCGCCGAGCACGCCTGGCGCTATCGCGATTACGTCATCGACGCCTACACGAGCGACAAGCCCCTCGACCGGTTCATCCGCGAGCAGATCGCCGGTGACCTCCTGCCGCACGAGTCCGTGGAGGAGCGGGCGGCGAATCTGGTGGCGACGGGGTTTCTGGTGCTCGGCGACATCGAGATCGTCGAGGCCGACAAGGCGAAGCTGAAAGTCGACGTCGTCGACCAGCAGGTCCGCAAGGTCGGCAAGGCCTTCCTCGGCATGTCGATAGGCTGCGCCCGCTGTCACGACCACAAGTTCGATCCGATCCCGCAGAACGACTACTACGCGCTGGCGGGTTTTTTCGAGAGCACCTCGACGGTGTACAAGACGGATCGCGGCGTGTGGAGCGATGTCAACGTCATCGATCTGCCCGAGACCGAGGCCCAGAGAGCGGAGCGCGCCGGCCGGGAGAGGGCGCACGCCGCGAGGCTGGCAGCGCTGAAGCAGGAGCGCGAGGCGTGCCAGGCGCGGAGAGCCGAACTCGACGAGCAACTCAAGAAGAAGGACCTGGCGCCGGAGGAACGCGAGTCGCTGACCCGGGAGCGCGACGAGAAGGCGAGGCGGGTCGGTCAGATCAACGGCGAGATCCCGCACGCGGAGTTCTTCGCGCCGACCGTGCCGAGGGCGCACGGTGTGCGCGATGCTCGCTCGCCGGACGACATGAAGGTCACCATACGCGGCAATCCGCGCGCGCTCGGGGAGAAGGTGCGGCGGGGTTTTCTGCGGGCGGTCGGGGAGTCGAAACCGCAGATCTCCGACGGCGAGAGCGGACGGCGCGAGCTGGCCGACTGGGTCGCCTCGCGCGACAACCCGCTCACCGCGCGCGTCCTCGTCAACCGCATGTGGCAGAAGCTCTTCGGCGAGGGTCTGGTGCGGTCGGTCGATTACTTCGGCCTTCCGGGTGAAGAGCCGTCTCATCCCGAGCTGCTCGACCACCTCGCGACGCAGCTCGTGCGGGATGGCTGGTCGCAGAAGAGTCTGATCCGCTCGCTGGTGCTCAGCCGCACGTATCGTCTGGCGAGCTCGCATGAGGACCGCGCGCACGCGATCGATCCGGACAACCGCCTCCTCTGGCGCATGCATCGCTTCCGGCTCGACGCCGAGGCGCTGCGCGACGGCATGCTCGCTGTCAGTGGCCGCTTGAAACTCTCGACCGGCGGCCCGGCCATCCCGCTCGAGTTCCGGGAGAACGTCGGCAACATCGATCCGAAGAACGTCAACCCGCCGTCGTTTCGCCTGGCGCGGTGGCGTTCCGGACAGGAGCTGGAGCGCACCATCTACCTGCCGGTGATACGGTCCGCCGCGCAGCCGGGACCGGCGGAGCTGCGAAACGTGTTCGACTTCGCGCAGCCGTCGGAGTTCACGGGTCAGCGCGCCATCACGGCGGTGCCGACGCAGGCCCTGTTCCTGATGAACAGTCCGGTGGTGAAGGAGCACGCGCGCGCGCTGGCGGCGCGGATCGCGAATGAAGCGGCAGACGAAGCCCGGCGGCTCGAGATCCTCTGGTTGACGGCGCTGAACCGGCCCCTCACCGAGGTGGAGCGTCGCGAGTCATCCGCGTTCCTGGAAGAGGCCGGTGACGAGGCCGGTGACGAGGCCGGTGACGAGGGCTGGAGCGAGCTCTGCCATGCGCTCCTGGCGTCCAACGAGTTTCTGATGAGGCTTTAAGGCATGGAATCACGATCCCTCTCCCGCCGGCAAATGCTCCGGTCCGCCGCGTGCGGGTTCGGAAGCCTCGCCCTGAGCGGCATCGTCGCCCGGGGGGCTCGAGCCGCGGAAGCGCTGGCGGTCCCCACGCCGCACGTCGAGCCGCGAGCGAAGCGGGTCATCTTTCTCTTCATGGCGGGCGGTCCGTCGCAGTCGGATCTCTTCGCGCCCAAGGAGTACATCACGCGGCAGCATGGAAAGGCGATCGCCTCGCCGGTCGGGGACGATGGACAGCTCCGCGTCGGCGTGCCGAGGTTTCTCCCGATGGCGCCGGTCGCGCCCGTGCGGCCGCGGGGGCAGTCGGGAATCATGATGTCCGACCTGTTGCCCCACCTCGCGGGCGTGGCGGACGAGCTCTGCCTGCTGCGCGCCATGGTCTCGGACAACAAGGCGCACGCGCCCGCGACGCTGCAGTTTCACACCGGGCACATCGCCGAGGCGCGACCGTCGATGGGCTCCTGGATCAGCTATGGGCTCGGTACGCAGAACGAGAACTTGCCGAGTTTCATCACCATCCACCCGCCGGCCGACGTGCGCACCTACGGCGCGTCATTTCTGCCGTCCTCCCACCAGGGCACGCCGCTTCGCGTGCCGGGCAACGATCGGGAGTCGGCGATCAGGAATCTGCGCGACCCGGGCGCCGCGCCGGACGCGCAGCGCCGCCGCCTGCGCTTCCTGCAGGGGCTGAACCAGCGGCTGCTCGATCGCGTGCGGGCCGACGCGCAAATGGAGGGAATCATCGAGTCGTTCGAGCTCGCCTTCCGCATGCAGGCCGAGACGCCCGAGCTGGTGGATCTCGCCGGCGAGTCGCGGGAGACGCAGGAGCTCTACGGAATCGGTGACAGCCGGACCGATCGCAACGGCCGCGCCTGCCTGATGGCCCGGCGTCTGAGCGAGGCGGGCGTGCGGTTCGTGTAGGTGACGATCGGCGGCTGGGACCACCACGGCGACATCCGCACGGCGCTGCCGAACAGCTGCGCCGGCGCCGACAAGCCGATGGCGGGGCTCATCACGGACCTCAAGCGGCGCGGGCTTCTCGACGAGACCCTGGTGATCTGGTCGGGCGAGTTCGGCCGCACGTACTGGAGCCAGGATCTCTCCGAGACATCGCCCATCGCCAAGCACGGACGTGAGCACCAGCAGGAGAGCTTCTGCAGCTGGCTGGCCGGCGGCGGCGTCAAGGCGGGTTTCGTTCACGGCGACACCGACGACCACGGCTACCTGCCGGTGAGCGGCAAGGTCCACCTCCACGACCTCCACGCCACGCTGTTGCATCTCCTCGGCATCGACCATCAGCGGCTGACGCACACGCACGCCGGCCGCGAGTTCCGCCTCACGGACGTCTTCGGCAACGTCGTGCGGGGGATTCTGGCGTAGTGCGCGGCCCCGTCCCGAGGATGCCCGCGGGAATGCGAGAATTGACGCGGCGGGGGACTTACGACACACCGTGACGCTCACGGTGTCGGCTCAAAGATTCCTCGCGGAACACGGGATTTTGGAACGGCGGGAGCAATGACAACTTCTCTCACTCGCCTCGTACTCCTCTCGACTCTCACGGTAAGCGCGGGCACTCCACTCCTGCGGGCGGACAAGCTCTCGTACCAGGAGTACCTCTCACTCGACGAGGAAACCAGAGCGAAGCTGGTCAAGCAATACGTCCGGGATGAGGGGAAGTTCCAGACAGTTTCGATCAACACATACACCGTCTTGACGGATGTGAGTCCCGAGTACGCCGTCCGCATCGCTGTTCTGATGGATGAGTTCTACGCGCGTTTCTCAACTCTCCTTCAGCACAGGACGAAGCCCCGGGAACCGCCCAGCGTCTACGTCTTGAACGACGCGGCCACGTATGCCCAAGCCGTCACGGACTTCATGGAAGGGGACGTCGATCCCTCGGGCTCCGCGGGAATGTACTGCGTGTCGGGAGATCGGCGGGCGCTGTTCGCCGATCGGTCGAGCCAGAAGGTAGAAACCATCCTCTTCCACGAAGGCACCCATCAACTGATGGATTACCTGACCGAGCTGTACGTCGCCGATTGGCTGGACGAGGGAGTGGCCACCAATTTCGAATACTGGGAGATGACCCGTACGGTGGAGAATAACCTCCACAACAACCTGTATGTGAACCCTGAGGTGCTGGCCCTTCTCGAGATATACCCCACCGGTTTTGTGCCTCTCTCGAAGCTGATGACGCTTTCTCGCGAGGAGTTCGACGAGCCGCAGACCGTCGGCGCCAATTACACGTCATCGTGGGTCAGCGGCCACTATCTCCTGACCACCAAGCAGGGAAGGAACATCTTCAACAGGCTCATCCAGGCCTTGCGCAAGGGAAAACCTCTCGAGTCGGTCCTGAGAGGGAACCTCATCCGAGAGCTCGAAAAGAGAATCAGGGAGCACATCGACACCGTCGTTCTCCCCCATGCCCGGCATACGCGAGTCATCATGGCGCTGATGAAAGAAAAGCAGTACGCAGCGGCCTTGAAGGCGGCGACGGAGATGAAGCGTGCGTTCCCGGAAAACCAGGAGGCCGAGTTCTACCGGGCGTGGCTCCTGGCCCTGAGCGGCGATGACGTCGACACCCGAATCAAGACCCTCCGCAAGCTGGCGGGCAGGAAGTTCCCGCACCCTGAAATCGACTTCGCCATCGCCCAGGCGTACCGAAAGAAGGGTGACGAGAGCAGCACGAGGCGGGCGAAGTCGTACGCCAGGAAGATGCTCAAGCAACACGTCAACCACGAGGGGGCGAAGGCCCTCCTCCGGGACTGAGTTTCTGTACTGTCACCGATCACTCACGATCGCTGACGATGCCCGCACGGGAACGGTCCCGGATAACGGGGGAACACGCGCCTCCTCAGGGAGGGTCGTGGCAGCGCGCGCCGTAGCGGGGTGGCGGGGGGAGCGGGCCGGCGGGGGCGGAGTCAGCGGCCGGCGCGCGGACTCTCTCGACCGGACGTGCCCCGAAGAGTGTCGAGGAGGTGCCGCAGATCATAGGGTTTCTGCAAGAAACCCGCGAAACCCTCCTGACCGAACCGCTCCGCAAGCTCCACCTCGCTGAACCCCGAGCAGAGGAAGACGTCGAGACCCGGAGCGATCTCCTGCAGACGGCGATGGGTCTCCTGACCGTCGATGCCCGGCATCGTGAGGTCCAGCAGTACGGCGCTCACGCGCTCCCTGTTCCCGTCCAGAAGACGCACGGCTTCTTCTCCGGAGGCCGCCTCGAGGACGTCGTAGCCAGCGTGTCTGAGCAAGCTCGCCCCGGTTTCACGCACAAGCGCGTCATCGTCGACCACGAGAATCTGCCCTTCGCGGCTCCTGTCTCCGTCGGTCTCGGTGACATCTTCGTCTCCCCGGGTTGGTGCCGTGGACGGGGGGAAAAGCACACGAACCGTCGTACCCGCGCCCGGGCGGCTATCGATGCGAATGGCGCCCTGGTGTCCGCGCACGATTCCGAGGACGGCGGCAAGACCGAGACCCCGTCCCGCGAACTTGGTCGTGAAAAAGGGATCGAAAATCCGCCAGAGCGTCTCGGAATCCATTCCACACCCGCGATCCGAGATCTCCAGGAACACGTATTCCCCCGCGGGGAGAGAATCGTCGACGTACGTGGTGGCGAGGTACTCACGGTCGGCAGACATGACGTCAACTCTCACCACCACCGCTCCGCCGAACTCCGACATGGACTCTCCTGCGTTGGTGATGAGGTTCATCACCACCTGGCGAAGCTGCGCGACGTCCCCGTTGATGGGAGGGACCTCCCGAGCGAGTTCGGTTCGGATGGTCGTCGAGCCGGGAAGCGCGGCGTGGACGAGTGATCCCAGCTCCTCGACGAGCCGCGGCAGGTCCACGTTCGCGGTCTGCAGCGGAGCCCGACCGGAGTAGGCGAGCATGAGATTCGTGAGCTCGGCCGCGCGGAGACCGGCGGTCTCGATCCTGGACACGCATTCCAGCAGGGGCGACCCGGGCGCGAGGCACGAAACGGCTACGCTCGCGTTTCCGAGAATGCCAGTGAGGAGGTTGTTGAAGTCGTGCGCGATCCCGCCGGCCAGGACGCCGAGGCTCTCGAGCCGCTGCGTATGCTCCATGCGGGTCCGGAGTCGGCGCTGCTCTTCTGCAGCCGCTCGTTGCTCCGTGACGTCCTCGGCCACGCCCACGACTCGCGTGACAACACCGTCGTCGCCGATTACGGGAAAGCCGCGGTCACGAATCCAGCGGACCGATCCGTCGGGTCGGATGATGCGGTATTCCTCCACCGTATCCTGCCCCGCAAGCTGTTTCTCCAGAGCGCCCTCGACGGCGGGCCGATCGTCGGGGTGGATGGCGTCGAGAAACGAGCGGGGGTTCTCGTAGAGACTCTCGCAAGATCGTCCCCAGATGTCCTCGTATGCCGGACTCACGAAGATCGTGACCGGTTCATCGAGGTTCGACATCCAGAAGACTTCTCGGATGTTCTCGGCGAGCAATCGAAACTTATCCTCGCTTCGCCGGAGAGCGGCCTCCGTCAGCACTCGTTGCGTGATGTCGCGGTCAATTCCGATGTAACCGAACGGCTGGCCGTTCTCATCGCGAACCAGCGAGATGAAGGTGTCAGCCCAAAACGTGCTGCCGTCTCGACGGCGCTGCCGGTACTGACCGGTCCATGATCCCGTCCGGTGAACCTCCGCCATACGCTCGAGCTCTTCCTCCTCGGCGCCGGGAGGCACGATGAACGTGATCGGTTTGCCCATCACCTCATTCGCAGCGAACCCATAGAGCGCCTCGGCCCCCCGACCCCAGTACGTAACGCGCCCTTCGAGGTCGGTCGCGACTACGGATTCCGAGACGCTGTCGAGAAGTTGCCCTTGAAAACGCAGCTTCTGCGCCACGACGCGCTCGGAAGTCAGGTCTTCGATGATCCCGAGGTTGCAGTAAGGCGTGCCGTCCGCATCCCGGAGGATCGACAGAGTGAGCCGAGCCCAGCACGTCGTGCCATCCTTCCGGCGATAGCGCTTGTCGAGACGCAGGCTGTCAGCCTCGCCGGCCAGAGCGCTTCGAAGCAATTCGCTCGAGGACTCCAGATCCTCTTCATGGGTGATCTGAACGTAATCGAGCCCGATGAGCTCCTGGACCTCGTATCCGAGCATGCGGGCGAAGCGCGTGTTGGCGTCGACGATCCGACCATCGACGGTCGCCACCACCAGGCCAGCGTCGATTGATGCGAACACCGCGCAGAGCAAATCGTCCGCGAGCGCGCCGCCCGACTCCGCGGCGCTTCGCCTGCAACGGGAATCGGGATCCGGTGGACGCGAACGAGAAGCGGTCATGAGGATTCAATCGCTGGCCCTGTTACACCGGCAGGACCAACACTGTATACTCCACAGAAACCGTTTCGGCAAGGCTCGTCGAGAGCGCGAGAGCCCCCACCCAGATGCTTTCTTGCACCGCCGCTGGGCGCGGGTTCTTGCGCGGCCGGCGACTCGGACCGGGCAAAAGAAAGCAGAGCTTGAACACGTCGCCGTTTCGTTTTACCGTGGCGTTGTTTCGAGGCTCTCGAGCCTTCTGCGCGAGCACACGGCCGCTCGGCAGGTGCGACTCCAGACGGAGGGCGTCATTGATGACGGGTCGACCTCGCGCGATCCTCGGTTGCGCAATTCTCGCGGTGTGGCTGGCCTCCGGCGCCGTGAACGCGCAAGCGCCCGTCGAGACACCGGCGACGAGCGGACGGGCCCCGCTTTCCTCCTACACGCTCTTCGAGGCCGGCGCAGTCCGCCCGCTCGCACTCTCGACCGACGGGACACGCCTCTTCGCGGCCAACATTCCCGACGGTCGGCTCGAGGTCCTCGATGTCTCCGCGGATCGGCTCGTTCATCGTTCGTCGGTGCCGGTCGGACTCGAGCCCGTTGCGGTCGCGGTCCGATCGACCCCGCGGGGCGACGAGGTCTGGGTGGTCAACCACCTCTCGGACAGCGTGAGCATCATCGACGCCGGCCGCGAGCCACCAGTCGTCACACAGACGCTCCTGGTGGGCGACGAGCCGCGCGACATCGTTTTCGCCGGCGAGGGGCACTCACGTGCGTTCGTGACGACAGCGCACCGCGGTCAGAACAGCCCCGTCGATCCCGCCCTCACGACCCCGAGCACGGGACGCGCTGATGTCTGGGTCTTCGACGCGAACGCCGTCGGGTCAGGGCTCGGTGGGACGCCGCTCGCCGTCGTGACACTCTTTGGCGACACCCCGCGCGCGCTCGCCGCGACGCCGGACGGGCGGAAAGTCTACGCGGCGGTGTTTCTCTCCGGCAACCAGACGACGACCGTCGGCGTGAGCGAGCAGGCCGAAACGGTCGCCGGCCCTGTCTTCGACCGGCCGCCGAGGCCCGAGAACAGGCTCCCCAAGCCGGAGCCGGATGCCAACACCGACGGTGTCGAGGCTCCCGAGACGGGAATCATCGTCCGCTTCAACGGGCGGGACTGGGTCGACCAGGAGGGAACTCCCTACACGGCCAAGGTACCCTTCGAGCTTCCGGATTACGACGTCTTCGAAATCGACGCGGTCGCGACCCCCCCGCGTGAGGTCGGGCGCTTCTCGGGCGTCGGGACGACGATCTTCAACATGCTGGTTCACCCGAGAACCGGAACTCTCTACGTGACGAACCTCGAAGCCCTGAACGACGTGCGATTCGAGGGACCTGGGACGATCTCGACGAGTGTCCGCGGCCACCTCGTCGACGATCGCATCACGGTGATCAAGGACGGCGAGGTCCTTCCTCGTCGTCTCAACAAGCACGTCGACTACGGCATCGCGCAGGGCGACTCGCTGCCACCCGGCGAGAAGGCGAAGAGCCTCAGCCAGCCGCTGATGATGGTCTCGAGCCCCGACGGCGGCACGCTCTACGTCGCGGCGTTCGGATCAGGGGGAGTCGGCGTATTCAGCACCGAGAAGATCGAGGATGACTCCTTCACGCCGAGCGCCGACGCCATCATCGCCCTTCCTGGCGGGGGACCGTGCGGCCTGGCGTTGAACGCCGATGGCAACCGGCTCTTCGCCTTGACACGGTTCGACAACGCGGTCCACGCCATCGATACGGAGTCGAGGGTGGTCATCGCGAGCACCGCTCTCTACAGCCCGGAGCCCGCGCACGTCTTCGAGGGGAGGCCGATTCACTACGACGCCCGTTTCGCGTCGGCGAACGGAACGGCGTCCTGCGCCAGCTGCCACATCTTCGGAGACAACGACGGCCTCGCCTGGGACCTCGGCAACCCCGACGGCAGCGTCGTCCCCAACCCGAATGACTTTCGCCAGGCTTCGGCGACCGACGACCCGGTCTTTCACCCGATGAAGGGGCCGATGACAACGCAGACATTCCGCGGCATCGCCGACAGCGGCCCGATGCACTGGCGGGGTGATCGCACCGGTCGTTCTCCAGCCGCAATCCCGGGCGAGTCCCTCGAGATGTCGGCGTTCAAGGAGTTCAACGAGGCGTTCGTCACGCTCCTCGGTCGCGAGCGCGAGCTCGAACCGGAGACCATGCACGCCTTCACGCGATTCGCCCTCAGCATCACGCATCCGCCGAACCCGATCCGGAGGCTGGATAACGGCCTCGACGAGGAGCAGGCCGAGGGCGAGCGGCTGTTTCTTCGGGATCCGCAGGTGGGTTTCTGCTTCGACTGCCATGTCACGAACGTGGAGGAGAGGCAGTTCGGGACCGCTGGAGAGTCGAGCGTCGAGTTCCCGGTGATTACACAGGAGTTCAAGATCCCGAGTCTGCGCAATGTGTACCAGAAGGTCGGCGCGTTCGGCGGCGGCGAGCTGACGCCGACGGGGCCGCAGATACGCGGCTTCGGTTTCATGCACGATGGCTCGCGCGGGACGATTCAGAACTTCCTGACCTCGGCGACGGGACAGTTCGGGACGGCGGAGCAGCGCCGCTTGCTCGAGAAGTTCGTGTTCGTGTTCCCCACCAACCTCGCGCCCATCGTCGGGCAGCAGGTCACGCTCCTGCCCGGAGACGGCGTCGACGCTGACGTTCTGGAACGTATCGCGCTCTTCGTCGCCCGCGCGTCGCTCGGCGGAAGCGCCGCCGAGTGCGACCTGGTGGTCAGGGCTGTGACGGTGGCACCCGGAGAGCCCGGCGACCAGGAGCGGCGTGAGACGCGTGGGTGGGTCTTCGTCGGTGAAGGGCGCTTTCAGAGCGACCGTCGGACCGAGGACCCGATCGACGAGGAGGAGCTGCGACAGCTCGCTGCCGCGTCCGGCTCCCTGCTGACTTATATGTGCGTGCCGCCGGGAGCGGGGGTTCGGATCGGCATCGACCGCGACGAGGACGGTGTCCTGGACGGCGACGAGCGGGACGCCGGGACCGACCCTGCCGACGCCTCGGACCCCGGCCGCCCCGGAATCTCCTTCGTGAGATCGGACTGCACGGGCGACGGCGCAAGCGACATCTCCGACGCGATCAAGGTGCTGAACTTCCTCTTTCTCGGCGGCGCTCGACCGGAGTGCGACGCGGCGTGCGATATCAACGCCGACGGCAGCTTCGACGTGTCGGACGCGATCTTCCAGCTCGATCACCTCTTCGTCACGGGCGCGCCGATACCGGCTCCCTTCCCGCAGTGCGGCGTCGAAGAAGAAGGGCTCGACTGCCAGGCCTACCCACTCTGCGGGAACGCGCCGTAAGCGTCGGCCACAATTCGCCGCCCCCCGCCCCCGACCGGGTCGTTCATGCCTCCCCGTGCCCGTTTCATTTCTCGCTCCCGGAATCCACCAATCAACCTCGGTTGGAGCGACGCGCGACGGGGGCGCGACTCGGTTCCGGATATGTGCGGGTCGGAGCCCGTCATCCCGCTCGCCACGGGTCGCGGTGCGCACGTCTCGAACTCAACCTGGGTCGGGGGTAAGGCGGGCTCACAAGGCGGGCTTAAAGGGCGTGGCTGGCGTCGTTTAGCGGCCGAATGGCTGCTGGGCGAAGCCCGCCGTAGGTCAACCTGGGTCGGGGGAGAGGGTCGAGGGGAGAGATCGTGTTCGAGGATCAACCTGGGAGGCGGGAAGAGGGGAAAGATTAACCTGGGTCGGGGAGGAGAAGGGCGCTCACGGCGGCTGGCGTGGTTACTTGGCCTGGCCCCGCGTCGTCGTCGCCCGCAGGCGCACGAACGGATCGGAGAATCTCGGGTCGGAGACGAACTGCTCGTCGGTCAAGGTCTTCAGGAAAGCGACCAGCGCGGCCTTCTCTTCCGCAGAGAGCCCGAAGCCCGATGTCGCCTTCGTGCCCTCCCCCTCCGGGAACGCGAGGCCGAGGTTCTCGTGGGGGTGGACCCCGCTGCTGTAGTGCTCCATCACCTGTTCGAGCGTCTCGAAGCGGCCATCGTGCATGTACGGCGCGGTGAGCTCGATGTTTCGAAGCGACGGCGCCTTGAACTTGCCGTCGTTCGTGGGAGTGAAGGGATCGTTCGGCCGCCGATCGAGCACGCCCAGACCCCGGTCGGCGTACTCGAGATCGAGACCGTTATTGAAGGCCTTCGGCATGTTGAACGTCGGTGGGATGTGACAGAAGGCGCACCCGAACTCGGCGATTCCGCCGACGCCCTCGAAGAAAAGGGACTTGCCCAGGTTCTCCGCCGCCGTGAAGCCGTCGAACGGAGCCGCGTAAGCCGCGCTGTCTCCGGCACTGCGATCGAACCTGGAATCGAGGGAGACCAGGGAGCGGAGAAACTGGCCCACGGCCCGCGCGATTCGCTTGCGGGTTACCCGCGGCGAGCCGAAAGCCGCCTCGAACAAGGGGGGGTAGTACGGAAGCCGTTGCAGCCTGTTCTCGAGCTCGGACAGCTCCATGCCCATTTCGAGCTTGTCCTGGATCGGCGTGAGAACTTGAGCCTCGAGCGTCGGCGCGCGCTCGTCCCAGAAGAAGCCCGGGCGAAGGCCGCGCAGGTTCGTGTAGCGGAGATTGGCGAGGCCCATTGCGTTCCGGCGCGTCTGGCCGCCCTCGAACCCGACGCTGAACCGTCGGGGATCCGAGAAGGCGTGCTTCTGCTGGTGGCATGACGCGCAGGACACGCTGTTGTTCCTGGAGAGCTGCCGGTCGTAGAACAGCACGCGGCCCAGCGCGACACCCTGATCGGTCATGGGATTGTCGGCCGGAGTATTGTCCGTTCGCCGCAGCTCCTCGGAAAGCCAGGTGGGCTTCGACCGCTCCGCCAGCGCGTACTGGTGGGGCTTCGCCGGCAACAACGGAATGTCGACGCCTCCGAAGGCGTCACGCAGCGCCACCGTTTCGGCGTCGTCGAGCTCGCCATCGCCATCGCCGTCGAAGCGCGCCAGCATCGCTTCGCGACTGAACGGGTTGCTCTTGACGGCCGGGGGCTCCGAACCGACGGTCTCGCGCCCCGTGACCGTCCCGGACAGCACGAACAAGAGGATCAAACCCGGTGAGAGCCGTGACACCCTGGTGCTCATTCGCGGGATGGCGAAGGCTCGATGAACTCCCCCGAAAAGCCGACGGCCTTCAGCGACGACAGGATCTCCTGCCGCGGCACCGGCTGGTCGGCTCGGGTGCCGACGGTGGCGAGCTCGGTCGGATAGTCCATCTTCACAGCCAGCACTCCCGGCACCTGGCGAATCGCCCGGGCAGCGGGAGGCACGCATCCCTCGCAGGTCATGCCCTCCACCTTGAGGACGGTGCGCGCCATGTCCGCGGTGAGCTCATCGCTCGCGGGACCCAGCATTGACGTGAAGTACTTCGGAAAGAAGAGAAAGGCGACGGCCAGAACCGTGACCACCCACAGCATGACCTTGTTCAGCGCCATCATGTTGACACGTCGCCCACCCGCCGAGGGGCCGAGCGTCGCTTCTCCTGCCGCGGCGCCTGCTCCGGCGGAGCGGGGCGCGCAGCAGTCGCCGTCCAGCGCCTCCTGGGAGGCGCAGCAAGCGGCCGACTTGCCGGCTGCCCGCCGCGGACGATAGGTGAAGTAGAACGCCATCGCCAGGAAGCCGAACGTGACCACCATCAGCGGAACGCGATAGGCTCCCAGGGTCGAAGCGATCCCCGCGCCGGACACACCGATGGCCAGGAGGAGGAGAGGAAGCCAGCAACAACTCGACGCCAGGATCGCCGAGATCACCGTGCCGATCTTGGCGACTCGCTCGGCCTTGCTGGAAGACGGACTGACCGCAGCCCCGGTTTCGGTTTCATTCGCCATCGTCCGTCTCCTTGTCTTCCGTTCGAACGGCTCCCTCGAAGCCCTGCTTGCGAATCGTCTCCAGCATCGCCCTCACGGAGATCTGTTCGGCGTTGTACGTGACGTGCAACAGGTCGCGATCCCACTCGTCTCTGACTCGCTCGACTCCTTCAAGCCCTGACAGGGCTTGCTTGACCCGGTTGGGTCAGTCAGCTCACAAGAGTTTCAGCCGCTCCCCCATGCCGGGAACAGAAAACGTCAGGGTTTCGCCCCCTTCCCCGGAGGAGGGGTTGCACGCGGAGAACCAGAACGTTGCAAGCCCCACGGCGCACAGTAGTCCCAGAGTGTCGATCCTCGAATGTCTCACTCGATGAAGGCTCACTTCTCCGTGTCGACTTCGCAGACCACGCGAAACCCGATCAATCGATAACGGTTCTGATGCATGGCGCGTTGGCGACAGGCGGAACGGCAGGCGCGCGCATCATCGAGCCAGCAACCGCCGCGAACCACCAGATAGAAGTTGTCGTAATCGTCGGGGACGACCCCGGACGCCGGTCCCGGGGGATCCTTCTCCGGGCTCCTCGAGTAGTAGTCCGGGTCGTACCAGTCGGCACACCACTCCGCGACGTTCCCGTGCATGTCGTACAGCCCGAAAGCATTCGGCTTGTACGACCCGACCTTCGCCGTCCTTCGCAAATAAGGCCCCTTCTCTGCTTCACCGTGGGGATAGTTCCCGTTGAAGTTCGCCTCGCGCGAGCTCAGGGAATTCCCGAAGTGAAATGCCGTGACGGTGCCGGCGCGGCAGGCGTACTCCCACTCTGCCTCCGTCGGCAGGCGGTACGTGCGACCTCGCTCCCTCTCCTCGGGACGCGCGGAGAGCTTCTCGCAGAACGCCGCAGCCATCTTCCACTCGACGTTCTCCACCGGATGGTCCGGTCCCCCACCGCGCTCGCCGTTGAAGTGGGCGGGTGATTCGTCGTCCATGACCCTGGCGTACTCCGCCTGCGTGACCTCGAAGACGCCAATGTAGAAGGACTCGGTGATGGTCACCTCGTGGGGGACTTCCTCGGCGTTGCGCTCGGCCTCGTCGAGTGGCGATCCCATCCGAAACTTGCCGGGCGGGATGCGCGCCAGCTTCATGCCGATCGAGTTCGTGATCGTCCCAACCTCGGCCTCCGCGGAGACGGCGACGGACCTCCACCACGTCGTCGCCGTGATTGCAGTGGCAACGGCGAGCAGCAAGAGGATCGATACCAGGTGAGAAGTCGTGCGAGAGATCATGTGGATGACCGCCGTAGGCTGATGACTCCGGACGCGCCCTGCACCGGGGGATTGCCCCCCTTCTCGACGACGACATGGCGCTGGTCTTTCAGGATGGAGGCTGCCGAGCCTCGTTCGCGCATCACCTGAACGGTATTTCCGTCGAAGGCGACCTCGGCCGGCAGAGGACTGCCGTGAAACATCGCGGGTGACGACCAGAGGCCGTACGCCCCGGCGTTGGCGAACGCGAGCACGTCTCCCCGCGACAGGCGGGGCAGCCGGACGGCCTCGGCCAGAACATCGTCCGGCAGGCTGAGACATCCCAGCACGTCAGTGGCGGCCAGTGGCGACGACGTCACGCCGAGCGCCGTCGGCGGATGGGCCGTCGACCGCCAGCAGAGTCCGCACAGGTCCGCCCGCTGGTGGGTCCCGCCGTCGACGACGACAGCGGGGCGTCCCCGGTGCGTTTGACGACCGAGGACCGTTGACAGATACCATCCCGCCTGCGCGACGAGGTAGCGACCCAGCTCGATCACGAGGCGTGCCGGCGCGACGCGGTCGACCATGGTCGCGAGCTCGTCGCCGACTCTCATCAGGTCGAGCTCCTCCTCCCCCGGTGCGTAGGGGATTCCGAAACCTCCCCCGAGGTTGAGCAGATCGGGCGAGATGCCGAGGGAGTCCGCCGATCGCATCGAGAGCTCGAGGGCTCCACGCAGGTGAGCCACGACCCCCTCCGCGTCCAATACCTGCGACCCGGCGAAGACATGAAAGCCGACCACGGCGACATTGTTCGAACGGCAGAGCTCACGGCAACGGGGCAGATCGTCCTGCGTGAGTCCGAAACGCGAGTCGCTCCCGGCCGCGACGACCGCCGACGAGCCGAAGTCGGGTCGCAGCCGGAGCACCTTCGGATTGACCGGCAGCTCCCGCGCGAGCATCTCGAGCTCGCTCGGCGAGTCCACCGAAACCACCACCTCCGGCAACTCGCGTAGCTGCGCGAGCGTCTCTGCCTGTTTGTACGGTCCAGCGACGAAGATCCGGGCGGGGGGAAACCCGGCGGCGAGTGCCGTCGCGAGCTCACCGGCCGAGGCCACGTCGGCGCCGATTCCACTGTCGGCGAAGACGTCGCAGACACCGAGCGACGCGTTCGCCTTGAGCGAATAGAGCAGCTCGACGTCGCCCGGCAGGCAGGCGCGGAGCTTGTCGACCTGCCCGCGCAATCGCCGCAGGTCGAAAGCATAGGTCGGCGTCCCGTGGCGCCGGGCGATCTCGAGCAGCGTCCGAGCTGTCAGCTGATCGGGCGCCATGCTGCTGACGGACGCGATCGTCCGGCTACCGTTCGAGGGCTTCTTCTTTTTCTTTCGCAGCATGCTTCGTGGCCGTCTCGAAGCTCGTTACCAGGATTCGCCGCGGTTTTGGCGGTAGTCGGCGCAAGACGTCGGGCCACCGCCCCGCCCAGCCGTCGAGGCGGCCGGTCACCTGGACGACCTTCCGACCGTCTCTGGCCGCCGCCTGCAACTTCTCGAAAACCTCCTCACGACCGTCCTCCGGATCGCTTCCCAGAATGAACCGGGCCTTCGAGCCGGCGACTTTCATGATCGCCCGGCCGCCGTCGAGGACAACCTCTCCGACGATAGTGACCCCGAGGCTGACGAGCCCGCTGCGAGTCCCGCCGGAGAGCCTGGTCGCCCAGATGCTCTCGTGCAGCTTGTCCAGATCGATCAGCCTGCCCTTCCTGGCACGAAAAGTGATCGTCCCCTGATCGTACTTTTCCTGCTGGGAGAGTTTCTTCAATACAACCGAGTCCTTGTGCACGTCATACAGACGCGCGGTGGCGTCCCGCGCCACCCCCGCTCATCAGTGCATCTCCGCACCGGTCACGGTCATCACGCCGCTGACCACCTGGGCCCCGGCGGGCGATGCAACCGACAGCAGGAGGGCGGACGTTACCAGGGAAAATCGATGTCGCATGCCGTGTCTCCTGGCGAAGAGTGAATGTTTCAATCGTCACTGACGTTCCGAAACACGTCCACGATGGAAGCTCTCCAGCTCGCGGTTCGCGTTGACGAGCTTCGATAGCTTCCCGACGATGCTCTCGAGTCGTGAGCCGGCGAAGGCGAAGTACAGATCGTCGTCCGCGAGCTCCGTGTAGACCCGGTTGCCGATACAGCCGAGGTTCGTGGCGGCCTGGCCCGACCGCAGGACGGCGGGAATCGCAGCGCAAGTCGGCCGCCCCGCCAGCGAGGACTCGCTCGAGAGGCCCACCGCGTGAGCGGCCTCGCCGAGCAGCATCATCTGCCTGGCGTTTCCGCAAACGAGAACGACGTCCGCCTCGCATCGGGAATCGGCGAGCGGCGCGTAGACGGCGACGCCGAACGGCTGCTCGCGTCGCGGAATGCCCGGCACCTCGTCCATGCTCAGGTACTCGAGCTCGACCATCGTTCCGATGAGGCCCTCCAGCTCCTTCGCGACATCGGCCGGAAGCTCGATGCCGTGGGTGTGAGAACCGATCGGGCAACCGTAGTGATCTGGGGCTTCGGTGTAGAAAGTTTGCCCCTCACTGGCGAGTTTCCAGTAGGTGCAGCCCGACGCCGCGGCTCTGTCGATTCTCGATACGCCTGCGGGAGCCGCGTCCCGAAACTGAACGGCGACGGGTTGTTTCGACAGGCCGAGCAACTCGACCATCCGGGAGGCAAGACTCATGTCGTTCAGCTCCCTTTTCTGGCGGGTTCCGGGCAAGCAGCGCTCGCCGCTCCGCATTCGGCCCTGCTGATCGGGTCCAACTGACCCTCGGTCGGCTCCGCTCAGCAGAACCACGACTCCGTCAACCGCGGACACCGGTGCCCGTCTGCGGGCGGAGGCGCGACCGCGTCGATGGGAGCACGGCCGTGAGCCAGCGCCATGACGCGGTGGAACGTGACCCACGAATCCTCGCCGTTCCGCGCATCGTCCTCGACGAGCCTCGAGACTTCTCCGTGCAGCTCGTCCATGCGTGGATCGGGGTGAGTCCAGCGGTACGTCAACGCGGCCTCGTCGAGCGGGCCCCGATGCGGCAGGGTTTCCGGGTGATCAGCCAGCCAGGAGCCCGGCGGAATCAGCAGCCGGATCGCGTACTGCACCGGGTCGATGTGATCGATGAGGCCGTTGGCCTCGACGAAATCGAGCACCTCGCGGTAGTCATCGAGGGTCGTCCACGGCGTGAACGCGACCCACGTCGGACGCAGCGCGATGCCAGCGTCGCGAACGAGGCCGAGCGCAGCGGTGACATCGTCTCTCGTGTGTCGCTTGTCGAGGATCTCGAGCACCTTGCCGCTCAACGACTCGACCGCCGTGATGATGAAGAGACAGCCGGACTCGCCGAAGTCGCGCAGGTGCTGACCGCGCTCCAGCAGGTGCTCCACCTTGGCGGTGAAGTCGAAAGTCAGCGACGGGAACTCTTCATGCATTGCGCGAACGACGCGCAGCGCATGCGTCGGCCCGTTCAGGAAGTCGGGATCGCCGAACGTGATGTGCGTGGCGCCCGCGTGCACCTGACGCCGGATGTCTTCGAGAACGATCTCTCGAGGCACGACGAAGAAGCGGCCGCCGTAGACCGGCGGGATCGGGCAGTGCGTGCAGAGGTGCCGGCAACCGCGGCTCGCCTCGACGTACCCCGCGGTGCGGCGTTCGCCCCGGTGCTCCAGGCGCGCATAGCGATCCAGGGCCGGAAGGCCACGGCGAGACGGAACGGCAAACGAAAGTCGCTCGAGGTACGGCTGCGCCGGTCGTTCACGCCGGATCACCGCCGCGAGCTCGTCGGTCGAGTTGCCGGGCGATCCGGCCTCGAGCGACTCGACCAGCGCCCGCAGCGGCGCTTCGTACTCTCCGCCGATACACGAGTCCGCGCCCTGCTCGAGAAGGAAGTCGGAGTTCAGCGCGGCGTAATGCCCGTAGCAACAGATATGGCAATCGGGGTTGACCGCGCGAATGCGCTCGATGACGCGCACGCCCAGGCGCAAGGCCGTATGCATCGGCACCGAGATTCCGACAAACCGAGCGCGTTCGGCCTGCTCGGGCCGGAACGGTTCGACGGCGAGATCGAGCGCGTCCGGCTCGTAGCCGGCCGCCTCGAGAAAGCCGAGGGGCAGAGCGATTCCCAGAGGCTGATGGCCCAGCTCATAGCAGGAAACCAGCAGAATGGAGCCCGGGCTTCGTAAATCCATGGCGCCGTGTCCTGACGATATTGCGCCGGCCCTGAGACGAACCTTCCAACTCGACGTGCCCCACTGCATTCCATCCTGGTGCCCCGGCGATCAAAACTCAAGCGCTGAATCTCTTCTCTGCGTGAACCTGGGTCGGGGTTAAGGGGCGGGGTCGAGCGGGGTTGGGGCAAAAGGCCGCAGTGTCCTGCTCCGCCGCCTGCTGAAGGTTCCCTCCGATAGTTCGATCCACATGGCGGGCGTACCGCCGCAACCGTTGGCCGTCACGGTCACGGTCACGGTCACGGACCACGGTCACGGACCACGGACACGGCCCCGGGACGAACCAGGAGCAGACCCTGTCCCCCCCCGACGGTCGCTCTTACCAGCCTCCCACCTGCAGGACGAAACCCGCCACCATCAGGACCACCCCCACCGCGCCGGCGGTCACCACGGCGCGTCGTCCGGACTGCGCGATTCGGACGGAGCACGGCAGCATGAGGCCCCCGGCAAGCGCGATGAGGAGAGTGGTCACGAACACGGCGACGGCCGGCATCGGAAAGAGCGCGAGGAACATCAGGTACGCCGTCTGCCCGAGGAGGAACCAACCCGGGAAGGCGCAGGCGGCGGTGACGACGGCGGTGCCCGGAGCCATCGGGTCGTCTCTCCACACCAGGAGCGCCACGCCCGCGCCGAGCGCGGCGGCGAGGAGCGGCCACGCCAGGAGGTAGCTCGCTCCGGGGAGCAGGACACTCGTCACGGCGAGAAGGAGAAGCCACACGACGAGCGCCCCGATGAAAAGCGTCACACCGTCGGTGCGCCGCAGCCGGATCCTCACGCGCCACGAGAGGATCGCCAGGCCGAGCAGGGCCTTTCCGACGACGAGCAGGTCATTGCTGGCGATGTCGCCACGCGGCGGACTCCCGAGCGACCCCAGGACCCTCGTCACTGCCCAGGGCACGACCCAGGCGCCGACGACCAGCAGCCCCGACTCGAGCAGAACGACGGCGAAGGACCACGCCCCCGTGACGATTCCCCACGACCGGAGCCCCGTCCGCAGCGCGGCGAGGCAGACGAGAGCGACGACGACCGCGTCGAGCGCCAGGATCGGCAGGACCCACCGCCCGGAGTAGTGGACGAAGACCCGGCCGTGGACGTTGAAGTACACCGCGTCGCGCGATTCGAGATCGCGCACGTCGACTTCGCCGAAGTGCCGCGCCAGCTCGAGGGCGTTGTCCCCGTGATGCTGCACGCTGCGGCCGCTCACCGCGTCGATCGAGTCCGCCGCCGTGTGGTACGCGGTGACGCCGTTGATGAACGCGAAGTTGAGCCCGGCGACACCATGCGCCCGGAACACCGTCATGTCGGTGTCGTTGGGGAGCAGCTCGTACACCGAGTAGGCGAGCGAGGTGCCGACCGGGTAGGACACCGCGCGCGCGAACTCCCGGATCAGCGCGCCGTTCCCATCGCTGGTCTCGAACATGATCGACGGACCGCTGATCCCGCGCGCCTCGAAATTGAAGACGACGCCGACGTCGCGGAACCACGGGTGCTCGGTGAAGAGGTCGGCGCCGAGCAGGTGCAGCTCCTCGCCGTCCGTGAACAGGAGCATGACGTCGTTTCGCAGCCGCGGACCCGAGTTGAGCGCACGGGCGGTCTCCAGGAACGCCGCCACCGCCACGCCGTCGTCCGCGGCGCCCGGTCCCTCCGGCACCGAGTCGTGGTGGCAGGCGAGGAGCACGGCGCCAGTGCTCCCGGTCCCCCGCTTCCGCGCGACGACGTTGGTCAGCTCGATTCGCTTCCGCGTCCCCTCCTGCGTCGTCGTCTCCCAGCCGATCTCCCGCAGCCGCTGCACAAGGTATTCGCGGACCCGCTCGTTGGCGGGCGACATCGCGGGACGCGGCTGGGCGGCGATCACGCGCAGGGGCTCCATCGCGCGCCCGGCCGAGAACCGCTCGGGCGGGGCGTCGGCAGGGAGAGGGTCCGGCCCTACGAGGGGAAGAAAAGCGACCACGGTGACGACGGCGGGGTACGCGAACGCGACGAGCGCGGAGAGAACGGCCACACGCGGGCCGCGCGCGTCGCGCCTTCCGCCTCCGCTCGACGGCCCCGCCTGGCCGGTGCCGGAATCCTGCATGCGCGTGATCGTACGCGAGGAAGACGCCTGGAGACAGATGCTCCATCATCAGCCGGATCAGCCGGCGTCGGCCGAGTCGGCCGCCTCCATGTCGCGGAGAGGGGCGAGGACACAGGCGCGCACGGCATCGGGCCGATCCCGGCGCTGCCGCGATCGTGCGACCATCACCTCGCTGGATTCCGGCGCCGAGAGCGGAGTAGAATCGAGGAGCGACGGGGAGCCGCAGTTACGGGAAATCGAAAGGAGCCAACCATGCGAGGTTCGGCAGCATTCGTCACGGTCGCGCTCGTTCTGTCTTCTCTTGTTCTCTCGAGCGGCTGCACGTCGGGCACCGGCGACAGGCCCGCCGCCGTCCCCGCGCCGCTGGCTCCCGGATCGGACGACGTGATCGCCTACATCGTCGTGCCCGGCCTCGACGCCGCCCTGAAGGACGTCGCGGGAATCGCCGGCACGGTGACGCCGGATCCGACCAAGGCGCCGACACCCGACCAGCTGAAGACGCAGGTCGGCGTCCTGCTCGGCGATCCGGGACTCGCCAACCTGGACGGATCGAGGCCGCTCCTGGTGGCAGTCCTGCGAGCGCAACCCGCGCAACCGGCGCAGCCGATGCCGACCGTGCCACCGCTGGTTGGTCTCTTCCCCGCGAAGCAGGCCGCGCCATTCGACCAGCACCTGGCCGCCATCGGAATGCAGTCGCGGTTCGCCGATGGGCTCCTCGCGGTCGCCCAGACCCCCGACGCGCTCGCGGCGGCGTCGAAGGTGCGTGGGCTTTACGACCGGCTCGCCACCGCGAAGCTCGACACGACCGCGCGCCTGTATCTCGACACGGGTGCAGCGCTCGAGCTCTACGGTCAGTTCCTGAAGGCGAGCGTGGCGCAGTTGACGAGCCTCTTCGGGAACCTCGGCGGCGGTGGGCCCGGCGCGACCGGTGAAGGATCGATGCAGGGTCTCGCCAGGATACTCAAGCTGGAAGCCCTGGCGCTCCTGGCGCTCCTCGAGCAGCTCGACCAGCTCCAGCTCGACCTCGACCTCGGCCCGGCCGGCATCGGCGGCGACACGGTGGCAGTCGCGAAGACCGGCTCCCCGCTCGCCGAGTTCTTCAGCAAGTCGAAGGCGCTGCGGCCCCCGACGACGAGCGTCCTCGAGGGGGGCGACGGCCTCGCGACGGTGAGCTACGTGTTCGACCCGGACAGCTTCGGGACGCTCTTACAGACGGTGATCAACGAGGTCTCGAAGGACCCCGACAGCGCGAGCTTCTTCACGCCCGAGTTCACCCGGCTCTTCACCGACATCGGCTCCTGGTGGAAGGGGACCGGTGTCATGATCATGCGGGCTTCGGAACGGACCATCGCGATGGACTACGTCATGGACGTCACCGACGGTCAGAAGTACCTCGAGGTGATGGAGAAGACGACCGCGCTGATGGCGCCGGGGAGCGCGTTTGCCGAGGCGTACAGGCAGCTTGGCATGGAGTTCTCGCTATCGCTCCAAAGGGACGCGCGCGAGCACGCCGGCGTGCCCGTGCACCACTGGAAGATGTCGATGAAGATGCCCGACGCGCCGGCGGGGACGCCGTTCGACTCCGGCTTCATGGCGGGAATGATGAATCAGGAAGCGGGCCTGGCGGTCGTCGGTGGGCGCGGCCTGATGTCCTACAACTCACTCGCGCTCGACCGCATGATCGATGCCGCCAAGGCCGGCAAGACCGGGTCGGCGCTGAAGCTCGAGTCGCGCTCGATCTTCGGCGCCGGGCGCCACGCGTACGTCGACTACGACATCGTCGGGCTGATGAAGGCGATCTTCCTGGCGATGCCCGAGGGCCAACCCGGCGCCGAGGCGCTCGAGGCGCTGGCCGACTGGCCGTCGGCGCGCCCGATGGTGATGGCGATCACCTTCGACACCGGACGCGCGCAGCTGCAGGGGCGCATGCCGGTCGATTTCATTGGCGGCTTCGCGTCGCTGAGAGCGCAGGCAGCGCCGCCGGCCGAGCTGCCGCCGGAGGACAGGATCGAGCGCGACCTCAGGAATTACGAGATCGCCGCCGAGCTCTACTTTGTCGAGAACGGCTCCTTTCCGGAGACCCTCGAGCAACTCGACAGTTTCAAGCTACCTGACGACATGCCCGATGCGCTCCGGATCCGAAGCAAGCTCGACCCATGGGGGCGCCCGTATGGTTACCGGCGGGGCGACCGCAAGCCGGTCTTCTTCACGCTGGGCCGCGACGGCGTCGAGGGGGGCGAGGGAGAGGACGCCGACCATTTCTGGCCGGAGCCGGAGTAAAGCCTCGCGAAGGGTGCCCTCTTCGCCACCTGGCGGCATCGCGCTTGACGTCGACGAGCTCCGCCCTCCAGCGCGCGGATCGACGGTATCGGGCACCCCGCGGCACGTAGATGGTGGAGCCGTGAAGCAGCGCGATCGCGCAGCCGAGCAGCTGCTCCTCGGCCATCTCGCGCGCCTGCACGTTGCGGACGTTGTGGCGCCACTCGAGCGTCACCTTCGAACCCCAGATTCTGGACTCTGGTGTCTCGATGGCCGAGAATGCGAGGTCATCTCGACGAGCGAGCCCCGACGAGCGAGACCGGAGGCAGGCACTCCATCGACCTCGGCCTCATCGACCTCGGCCTCATCGACGTCGGCGTCATTGACGTCGGCGTCATTGACGTCGGCGTCATTGACGTCGGCGTCATTGACGTCATCGAGAAGTCGCGCGGCGGATGATCGGGGACGCCCGGCAGAATCGCGCACGACACCGAAATGCCCCATCCCGATTTCGAGCAACTGAAGCAGCGGTCCCGGGCGATCATCGAGTCCGCGCTCGACGCGTTCATCGCCATCGACTCCGAGGGTGTCGTCACGGACTGGAATCCGCAGGCGGAGCGCACGTTCGGCTGGCGGCGCGCCGAGGCCGTCGGCCGGCGGATCGACGATATGGTGATTCCGCCCCAGTACCGCGATGCGCATCGCCGAGCCTTGCGACGGTGCGTCGCCACCGGCGAGGGGTCCCTCCTCGACAAGCGGCTCGAGATGACGGCCCTGCATCGCAACGGCACGGAGTTCCCGATCGAGCTGACGATCCTCTCGCCGATGCGGCTCGAGGGCACACTGGTCTTCAGCGCGTTTGCGCGCGACATCACCGACCGCGTGCAGGCGCTCGAGGCATTGAAGGAATCGGAGTGGCTCTATCATTCTCTGGTCGACAACCTGCCGATCCACGTCATCCGCAAGGACCTCGAGGGCCGCATCGTCTACGTCAACAAGGCGGTGACGCGACTGCTCGAGCGGCCGCCCGAGGAGATCCTCGGCAAGACCGACTATGACCTGTTTCCTCGCGAGCTGGCCGAGAAGTACCGCAGCGACGATCGCCGCGTGGCGGAGACCGGCGAGGTCTTCGAGGACGTCGAGGAGAACAGGAGCGAGGGGAACCGTTACTTCGTCGAGGTACGCAAGACGCCGGTGCGCGACTCGCGCAACCGGATCGTCGGCACGCAGGTGATCTTCTGGGACGTCACCCAGAAGAAGCTCGCCCAGGAGGGCCTCGCCAGGGCGAAGGAGGAGGCGGAGCTGGCCAACCGCGCCAAGAGCGACTTCCTGGCCAACATGAGCCACGAGATCCGCACTCCCATGAACGCGGTCATCGGCATCGCCGAGCTGCTCCTCCAGACGCGCCTCGACGAGTCGCAGCGCGAGTACCTCGCCATGCTGCGCGACAGCGGCGAGTCGCTGATGTCGCTCATCAACGACCTGCTCGACCTCTCGAAGATCGAGGCGGGAAAGATCGAGCTCGAGAACGCCCCGTTCTGTCTGCGCGACACCATCGGCGACACCATGCGGCTGCTCGCCTTCCGTGGAGCCGACAAGAACCTCGAGATCGCGTGTCATATCGCACCGGAGGTCCCGGATTCGCTGATCGGCGACCTCGGGCGACTGCGCCAGATCGTCCTCAATCTGGTCGGCAACGCCATCAAGTTCACCGAGGAGGGCGAGGTGGTGCTCGACGTCGGACTCGAGGAGCGCCGCGACGACAGGGTCGTTCTCGGTTTCTCGGTCTCGGACACCGGCATCGGGATTCCCCTGGACAAGCTCGAGACCATCTTCGACGCCTTCGAGCAGGCGGACGCCTCGACAACGCGTCGCTACGGGGGAACGGGGCTGGGACTGGCCATCTCCTCGCGCCTCGTCGAGCTCATGGGCGGACGGATCTCCGTGCGGAGCGAGGTGGGCCGCGGCAGCACGTTTCACTTCACCGCCTGCTTCGAGCTGGCGGGCGAGGACGTGTCGCGGACGCGGCGCTTCTCGCCCGAGGAGTTCGACGACATGCGCGTCCTCGTCGTCGACGACAACGCGACGAACCGCAGGATACTCGAGGAGATGCTCTCGGTGCGCCGGATGCGGCCGAGTGTCGCAGAGGGCGCCAGCGAGGCCCTCTCCTTGCTGAGGCAGGCGGGAGAATCCGACGATCAGTTCCGTCTGATCATCTCCGACGTCAACATGCCGGAGATGGACGGCTTCACCCTCGTCGAGACCATCAAGCGAGACGACGCCCTCTCGGGAATACCGATCCTGCTGTTGACGTCCGGCGAACGGCCGGGCGACAAGGACCGCTGCAGGCAGCTCGGCGTCGACGCGCACCTGATGAAGCCGATCAAGCAATCGGAGCTGCTCGACGCGATGATGGAACTGCTCGACGTCGGCGATCGCCCGCGGATTCCGGCGCAACCCGCTCGTGCGCGGGCGGGGACCGGCGTCCGTCCGCTGCGCATCCTGCTCGTCGAGGACAGCGTCGTGAATCAGCGACTGGCCACCGGCCTCCTCGAGATGCAGGGACATACGGTGTCCGTCGCCGGCAACGGGCGGGAGGCGATCGACGCGCTCCGCGAACGCCCGTATGACCTCGCGCTCATGGACGTCCAGATGCCGGTGATGGATGGCCTCGAGGCGGCGCGGACGATCCGTCGGCTGGAGGCCGACGGGCGCCTTTCGAATCAGCCCTCGCCGCGACTCCCGATCGTCGCGATGACGGCCCACGCGCTCAAGGGCGATCGCGAGCGTTGCATCGAGGCCGGCATGGACGGCTACATCGCCAAGCCGGTCCGCATCCGCGATCTCGACGAGGAGATCGGTCGTCTGTTCGAGGGGGCGCCGGCGGCGGAGACCCGGCAACCGGAGCCGGAGAGCGAGTCGGGGCGCGCCGCGGATCTGCAGGCCGCGCTCGAGAACGTGCAGGGGAATCGGCGTCTGCTCGAGGAGC
>JBFFXF010000027.1:0-40417 GCA_041569895.1 Planctomycetota bacterium
CGTTACCGCAGGGTCGGCCGCGTGGTCATACAGTTCCCTCGGGGGAAGCAGACTGGAGCGTGGACCGTGGGCCGTGGACCGTCGACCGTGGACCGTCGACCGTGACCGTGACCGTGGGCCGTGACCGTGTTGGTTTACCGCCCCCGCACCACCACCCGCTCCCCCAGCCCCGCCGTCGCACCACCGCCCGACCCCGACGGTGCGATCGGCAGGATGACGGTGACGCACAGCCCGCTGTCGGCGGCGCGGTGGGGACTGGCGAGGGTGATGTCGCCGCCGTGCTCCTGGACGATCTGGCGCGCGATCGGCAGGCCGAGCCCGATGCCGGGGACCTCGCCGGTGGTCTCCTCGTCGACCTGGTGGAAGAGGTCGAAGACCGACTCGCGCTGCGACTCGGGGATTCCCGGACCCTCGTCGGCGATGTGGAGCCGCACGGTGACGCCGTCGCTCTCGCCCTCGACGGTGATGACGCCGCCGTCCGGCGAGAACTTGACGGCGTTCTCCATGATCCGGGAGAGGGCCTGGACGAGGCGCGCCGGATTGGCGAGCACGGACGGGAAGTCGCCCTTGATCTTGTTGTTGACGAGGATGCGCTTCGACGACGCCCGTGACTTGACCTTCTCGATCGCCTCCCAGACGAGGTCGTGGACCAGCGACTCCT
Organism: Planctomycetota bacterium; assembly: GCA_041569895.1. Classification (GTDB taxonomy): domain Bacteria; phylum Planctomycetota; class UBA8108; order UBA8108; family JACQVS01; genus JBFFXF01. The sequence continues at coordinate 662 of JBFFXF010000027.1, forward strand.
CGACGGCCGACGTCGAGCGCAGGTTCCGCATCTCCATCTCCATGAAGCCGACGAACTCGTCGACCAGCTCGCACAGGGCGCGCGAGCCCTTCTCGACGTCTCGGAGGATCTCCATGCCGGCGGGCTCGGAGGAGATCTCGCCGTGGAGCAGCGGCAGGTTCCCCTCGATGAGCGTCAGCGGCGTGCGCAGCTTGTGCGCGACGCTACGGATGAACTCCGTCTTCTTCTCCTCGATGCGCCGGTCCTCGCTGGCGTCCCGCAGGTGGACCACGCAGCCCATGAAACCGGAGACCGGTCCGGTGAACTCGGCGATGCGGACGTCGAGGGTCCGATCACCCCGGTGCTCGTGCATCCGCAGCCGGCAGGTGCCCTCCTCGAGCTCGGCCAGGACGACCTCCTCGTCGACCGAGAAGGTGAACCTCCCCGAGAGATCGAAGAGTCGCCGGCCGATGAGGCTCTCGTCCTCGCCGAGCAGCTTTCCGGCCCGTGCGTTCGCCTCGATGATCCGCAGCCTCGGATCGGTGAGACAGACGCCCTCCGAGAGCCCCGTCATCACCGCCTGGAGCTTCTCCTTCTCGGCGAAGATCTCCTCGAAGAGCAGGGCGTTGGTGATCGCCACCGACACCAGCGAGGCGATCAGCGTCAGGAACCTGACGTCGTCCTCGACGAACTCGCTGCGGCCGACGTCGCGCTCGAGGTAGGCGAGGCCGAGAAGGCGATCGTCGGCGAGGAACGGCGCGGCGAGGCAATGACGGGTCGAGCCCGCCTCGCCGGAATCGAAGGCGGTCGCCGACTTCTCCTCGAGGATGAACCGCAGCAGGTCCTGAGGCACGACGAGCTCCGCCTCCTCCGCGTCCACCGCGCCCTCGCGCGTGGCGATCGCCGCCGGCGCGAGATCGCGTGGCGTCACCACCGATTCGCTGCGCTGGAAGTCGCCGAGGAGGATACAGCCGCGGTCGGCGTCGACCTCGTGCAGCATCCGCTGCAGCGAGCGATCGACCAGGGCCGGCAGGCTGTCGACGTAGCCGAGATCGTGCTGAATCTCGGAGAGACGGATCAATCGGACGCGGGCGTCGATCGCCTCGGTCGGCGCGTCCGCCGCGGCGGCCTGCTCCGCCCCGGACGACTCGAGCTCGATCTTCTCGAAGATCCCCGTCGGCAGCGCCTTGATGCGGATCTTCGACGTGTCACCGCGCTTCTCGCGGTCGGCGTCGAGCTTGAGGATGAACTTGCCGATGCGGATGGCGTCTCCGGGACGGAGCACCTCGAAGAGCACTTCCCGGTCGTTGACGAACGTGCCGTTGGTGCTGCCGTTGTCGCGGATGACGTAGAAGTTGCCGTGCGGCTCGATCTGCGCATGCTCGCGCGAGACGCTGAGGTCGGCGAGGACGAGATCGCATTGCGGATTCCGTCCTATCCTCAGCGTCGCGTTGCCGAGCTCGATCTCCTGGAGCTTGTCGCCGTCGTGATACGCCTTGAGGCAGAGCATCGCTTGATCTTCGCGCAGCGGTAAACGCAGGGTTCACAGAGAGTATCGGAGATCGCGGGCGCGCGGCTTGACGGCGACTGGTCGCGGGCCCGGACGCTTATTCGGACGGCGCCTTGAACACCTTGCCGCGAACGACCGTGTACGCGACCGAGCCCGAGAACGTCATGCCCTCGAACGGGGACCAGCGGGCGCGGGTCCGCAGACTCTGCCGGCGGATGGTTATCGGACGCCGGCGATCGAGCACCGTGAAGGACGCGGCGAAACCGGCGTCGATGCGGCCGTGCAGCGTCGAGGTGAAACGGCCGAACGCCCGTCCGGGACGCTCGGCGGCCGCGGCGCAGATCTCCGTCCACTCGACGCCCTGCTCGCGCAGCCAGAAAAGGAACGGCGCGAAGGTGTCGAGGTGCGGGATCCCGGAGACGCCGCGCTCGTTCTCGTCGAGGCTGTGCGGGGCGTGGTCGGTGGCGAGAAAGTCGATCTCCCCGCGGCGGAACGCATCGAGCAGCGTCAGCCGGTCCGACCGCGAGCGGATCGGCGGGTTGCACTGGAAGAAGGACGCCCGCTTCAGCGACGGGAGGCCCTCGAGATCGAACATCAGGTGGTGCGGGGTGACCTCGCACGTTACCGGAAACCCCCGCTCCCTCATGCGGACGATCTCCTCGAAGCCCCCGGCCGTCGAGAGGTGGCAGATGTGCGGGTGGATCGAGAAGTCGCGGGCGAGCGAGAGCGCCAGCCGCACCGCCTCGATCTCCGCCTCGGGGGGACGGCGCTCGTGGTGCGTCGGGCGGCTCTTGCACTGTCGCAGGATCTCGGGCGACTCGGCGTGGAAGGAGACCCACTGCCCGCGGTAGTGCGCCAGCGCGTCGCGCAGCGACTCGTCGTCGTCAAAGAAGAGCTGGCCGACGCTCGGCCCCATGTAGGCCTTGTACGGCACGGGGAACGAGAGCGGCCGCGTTCCCTGGCCGATGCCCGCGTAGAGGAGCACCTCCACCGGCGACCTGGCGGCGAGCTCGCGCTTGCGCGCGTAGCTCTCCTCGTCCACCGGCGGGCTCGGGTTGTTCGGCATGTCGACGATCGCCGTCACCCCGCCGTGCACGGCAGCCTCGCCGGCGCTCTGGAAGTTCTCCTTGTACTCGTGCTCGCCGGACGCGTCCTCGCGCGCGTGGACGTGGAAGTCGATGCAGCCCGGCAGGATGAGCTGATCCTCGCCGAGGAGCAGGTCGCCCTTGCCCTGTGGCGTGCCGAGCGTCGCGATGCAGCCGGTCTTGCGGTCGATCTCGATGCGCGTCGGAACGAAGTCCCCGTCGCGGTAGGCGTGTCCCTCGATGACGAAATGCGGCTCGGATCGGGCGATCATGCGGTGCCTTCCGGTCGATAAAAAAAGTAGCGCCTGCGAACCAACAGATTGTATAACTCCGGTCCCGGCATCAAGGCGGGATCGAGCTTTCCGACCGCTGCCTCCGACACCCCCAAGATACCGCGATACCGAGCACCTGCGCGATGCCCTACCGTCCCGACGAGATCGAGCCCCGGTGGCAGAAGTTCTGGGAGGAGAACCGGACCTTCCGCGCGGTGGAGGATCCGTCGAGGGAGAAGCTCTACGTCCTCGACATGTTCCCGTATCCGTCCGGTCAGGGGCTCCACGTCGGGCATCCCGAGGGCTACACGGCCACCGATATCTACTGCCGCTACAAGCGCATGCGCGGCGTCAACGTGCTCCACCCGATGGGCTGGGACGCGTTCGGGCTGCCGGCGGAGAACTACGCCATCAAGACGGGTGTGCATCCCGCCACCGTCACCCGCGAGAACATCGCCAACTTCCGCCGCCAGATCAAGGCGCTCGGCTTCTCCTACGACTGGGATCGCGAGATCGACACCACCGACCCCGGCTATTATCGGTGGACGCAGTGGATCTTCCTGAAGATCTTCGAGCGCGGCCTCGCCTACGAGACCGAGGCGCCGATCAACTGGTGCGAGTCGTGCAAGACCGGCCTCGCGAACGAGGAGGTCGTCGACGGACGCTGCGAGCGGTGCGAGGGCCAGGTCGTCAAGAAGAACCTGCGGCAGTGGGTGCTGAAGATCACCGAGTACGCCGAGCGGCTGCTCGAGGGGCTCGACGACCTCGACTGGCCCGAGTCGACCAAGGAGATGCAGCGCAACTGGATCGGGCGATCCGAGGGCGCCGAGGCGATCTTCCGCGTGGTCGGCACGGGCGACGAGATCACCGTCTTCACGACGCGGCCCGACACGCTCTTCGGCGCCACCTACATGGTGCTCGCGCCGGAGCACCCCCTGGTCGACAAGATCACCGCCGCGAAGCGGCGCGCCGAGGTCGACGCGTACGTCACCGCCGCGGCGAAGAAGAGCGACCTGGAGCGCACCGACCTCGCCAAGGAGAAGAGCGGCGTCTTCACCGGCGCCCGCGCGGTCAATCCGGTCAACGGAGAGGAGATCCCGATCTGGATCTCGGACTACGTGCTCATCTCCTACGGCACGGGCGCGATCATGGCGGTGCCCGGACACGACCAGCGCGACTGGGAGTTCGCCAGGAAGTTCGAGCTGCCGATCGTCGAGGTGGTCTCCGGCGGCGACATCGAGAAGGAGGCCTACACCGGCGACGGCGTGCTGGTCAACTCGCCGCTGATCGACGGCCTGCCGGTGCCCGAGGCGAAGACGAGGATCACCGCGTGGCTGGAGGAGCAGGGACTCGGCCGCCGCTCGATCCAGTACAAGCTGCGCGACTGGCTCTTCAGCCGCCAGCGCTACTGGGGCGAGCCGATCCCGGTGCTGCACGTCGACGGGGAGCCGGTGCCGCTCGACGAGTCCGAGCTGCCGCTCGAGCTGCCCGAGGTCGAGAGCTACCAGCCGACCGGCACCGGCGAGTCGCCGCTCGCCGGCATCACGTCCTGGGTCGAGACCACCGACCCGCGCACGGGCAAGCCGGCGCGGCGCGAGACCAACACCATGCCGCAGTGGGCGGGGTCGTGCTGGTACTACCTGCGGTTCATCGACGCCCGAAACGACGAGCGACCCTGGGACCCGGAGAAGGAGAAGTACTGGATGCCCGTCGACCTCTACGTCGGCGGCTCGGAGCACGCCGTGCTCCATCTCCTCTACGCGCGCTTCTGGCACAAGGTGCTCTACGACATCGGCGAGGTATCGACGCCGGAGCCGTTCACTCGGCTGGTGCACCAGGGGATCATCCTCGGCGAGGACGGCCAGAAGATGTCGAAGGCGCGCGGCAACGTGGTCAACCCCGACGAGGTGATCGCCGAGTACGGCGCCGACACCATGCGTCTCTACGAGATGTTCATGGGGCCGCTCGAGATCGTCAAGCCGTGGAACAAGGACGGCACCAGGGGCGTCTTCCGGTTCCTGCAGCGCGTGTGGAACCTGGTGACCGGCGAGCGCGACGACGAGCGCCGCAAGACACCGATCGTCGACGACGCGCCGGAGGGCGACCTGTGGCGCATCCTCCACCGCACCAGCGCGCAGGTCACCGAGGACGTCGAGAGCCTGAAGCTCAACACCGCGATCAGCCGCATGATGGAGCTGGTCAACCAGCTCTACAAGGAGGAGCGCCTGCCGAGAGAGGCTCTCGAGACCCTGGTGCTGCTCCTCTCACCCTTCGCCCCGCACCTCGGCGAGGAGCTCTGGCAGCGCCTCGGCCACGGGGAGAGCCTCGCCTACCACCCGTGGCCGCAACCGGACCCCGCGGCGCTGGTCGACGAGACCAGGACCCTGCCGATCCAGATCAACGGCAAGGTCCGCGACCGCATCGACGTCCCGGCGGGCATCGCGCAGGACGAGATCGAAAAGCTCGTCCTCGACCGCGAAAAGATCCGCAAGCTGACCGGCGGCAGGCGCGTGGTGAAGTTCATCCACGTCCCGGACCGCATGGTCAACTTGGTGGTGAAGTAGGGGCCCCGTCCCCGGTCCCGGTCCCGTCCCCGGTCCCGGTCCCGTGCCCGTTCCCGTGCCCGAAAGGCTGCTCGACTCCGCCGGCGAGACCCTGCCACGCATCCACGAGGAAAGCAGGAAGAAGAGGGAAAGCAGGAACGAGTCCGGTCGTGCCTTGCAAGCTCTGTCGATTTCGAAGCCGCTGTCAAGAAGCGAGAGTGGATCACGAGCACCGCAATTTGCTTGGGACCCCGCGACCGGAAGACAAAAATGGCCTCTGGAAGCCCGAACCGGAGAGACCTGGTGAGCCCATGAAGCCCATCGTCGAGAAAGCGGGCGAGTCGGACAGCGTGCCGCGGCATCGGAAGCGATTTGCGGTGGCGATGGTGGTTCTTGGAGTTTGCGCGCTTGTTGTCGGGAGCGTGGTCTTTCGAGGCCCCATCGTCAGCTGGTTTTATCTCACCAAGCTGCAATCGTCCCGAGATAAAGAGACCGAGTGGACTTTGATCAAGAAGCTGGTGGCGCAAGGCTGTACAGCGGTCGTACCGTACTTGCTACGCCATTGCGAAGTGTATCCGCAGACGATGTTCGACGATCAGCAGAGGGGCGAGCGCGTACAAGCACTCGCGGGGCTCGGAGCCGAGGCGATCCCGCGGCTTTCGAAAGCCTTGCGTGAGGGTGTTGTTCATGTCAACGGGGAAGCAGTCGTCGTCGAGGGAGCGTTGCGCTTCGTCATTGTGGACGCTCTCGCTATTCTGAGCAAAGTCAGGCCGGAGCCCGCCGCCGAAGCGATCGTTGAATGCCTCTCACGGGGCCCCCGGGAAGTAGCGTTCTACACGATAGACAAGATAGAATGGGAAGTCGGTCCGGTGGCTTTGCCGTTTCTGATTTCAGCGCTCGACTCCGGCAACAAGATTCTCCGAGTGAATGCGGCCGAAGCTATCGGCCGGCTGGAGGCTGGAGCCGCTGGCAAAGGCGCGGTGCCGAGTCTCTGTCGACTACTTGCAGCGCGAAGGAGCGTGGCACTGGGCGAGGACGACGAAGTCATTTCCGTGGTGAGGGCCCTCGCAGGTATCGGTCCTACTGCTGGACAAGCGTTGCCGCTTCTCCACGACTTGCTTCACGACGTCCGGGATGCGAGACGGGAAGGCGCGAAGGACCGTGAGACTGCCTATCTGCAGTCCATCGTGGAAGACGCGATTGAGGCGATCGTCGCCGATGATTCAAAACCGTGAGAGCAGCGTCACCGGATGCTCTTCACTGCAACGGGCAACCGGCGTGCATGAACCGATGGTCGGAGCCCGAATAGCTCCACGCCCGGAAGGGCTTCGACCCGCTCACCCCAGGTGAGGATCACTCCGGGCATCCGCTCGCCTCCACCGCTCCAGGACCCCATCCACCTCCTCGCGGACCTGGTCGCGGCAGTCGTGGCGGTCGAGGCCCCTGGCGAGCAGATCGTCGTAATCGGTCTCCTCGTGGCGCACGTGGGCGATGACCGCCAGCAGCACGGCCTTCTCGTCGAGGGCCTTCGCGGCGGCCGAGCGGCCGACGCGTCCGGAGTGCTTTCGGCAGGCGAACTCAGCGATGGCCTGCTCCCGTCCCGGTGGACACGACGGGAACTGACGCCGCACCCGAGCCGCGAAGTCCGCCACGTAGGTCTTGTCGAGCTCGGCGCGGCGCAGGGCCTCGCGCAGCCGGCGGCGCTCGCGCTGCTCGGCGTCATCCAGGCACTCCTCCTCGGCCCGGTCCAGCGCCTCTTCCTCGACCATCAGTCCCTGGCGCTCGTAGCGCTTGCGCGCGACGCTCCACTTCAAGACGACGGCGTGCAGCGTGGAGTACTTCCTCGCGCGGCGCGTCAGCGCCGCGTCGCCGGACGGCAGGAAGACCAGGTGGTCCAGGTCCGCGCACGACATGCACAGCGCGCCCCGATCGCCGGCCAGCAGGATCCAGGCCTGGCGCCCGAGCTCGGCCTTGCACTCTCCGCAGACCGATTCGCTGTGGGAGATGAAGACCTTGAGGCCGTCTGGTTTTTTCATGGGAGGTCTCGGGGGCTCTCGAGTCGAAGTGCTTCCTTTCGAATGACTGCCATCGAAGCGCCCCGGAGGGTCGGCCGTCAATGCCGGACCGAGTCCGGGACCGGGCACGGGTCCGGGACCGGAGGAAGACATCCCAGAGTTTTCCTGAGCCACCCCCACGCTCCTTCCCCCCGTCTTCTCCGTCAACGCGATCGATCGCGCGCGATTCCCTGACCACTTGCGGTCCGAACCGCTCACGGCAGCCCTGCCCCCCTGCGGGGTGGGGCTGTTTTTTTTCTGCTTGCGCTCGTTTTCGGGCCGCCGGACACTTGCAGAATCATGTCGAGCGAGGGCGGCATTCGCGGGGGTGACGAGGGGGATCATCGCGGCGGGGATCGCGGCGGGGCGCATCGCCTGCGGCCCGCGCGCGGGCGGTTCATCGACTCCTCGTCGGGCGAATCGACCGAGGGCGAGCTGCCTCCCGATGCGCGGCCCGGCGTGCCGCAGAGGCCGCGGCTCGATCCGGACCAGAGCGTCATCACCCACCTCCGCGACCTGCTCGGCTTCGAGCCGGGCGTGCAGCTGCGCAACCTGACCACCGAGAGCGCCTTCTCGATCACGCAGAAGACCGAGGAGGGAAAGTACGTCATCGAGCGCGAGATCGGCCAGGGCGGCATGGGGCGCGTCTTCCTCGCGTTCGACCGCGACCTCCGCCGTCAGGTCGCCGTCAAGGTCATCCAGGGGCGCCACGTCGAGAACCCCGAGGCCCTCGCCCGCTTCGTCGACGAGGCGCAGATCACCGGGCAGCTCGAGCACCCCGGCATCCCGCCGGTCCACGAGCTCGCCATCAACCAGAACGGGGAGGTCTTCTTCACGCTCAAGCTGCTGCGCGGCCGCACGCTCAAGGAGATCATTCGCGAGCTGCTGATCGGCCGCCGCGACGCCCGCCGGCGGTTCTCGCGCACCAAGCTACTGCAGTTCCTGCTGTCGGTCTGCAACGCGCTTCACTTCGCGCACGAGAAGGGCGTCATCCACCGCGACGTCAAGCCCGAGAACATCATGATCGGCGACTACGGCGAGGTCCACCTCATGGACTGGGGGCTCGCCAAGGTGGTCACCGCCGAGGTCGACGAGTACGAGTACGACCTCGTCGAGCAGGTCGAGTCGGTGCGGCACGAGCAGAACATGCAGACGCTCAACGACCGCATCCAGGGGACGGTCCTCTACATGGCGCCGGAGCAGGCCCAGGGGCGACCGGTCGATCGTCGCGCCGACATCTACGCGCTCGGCGCGACGCTCTACGAGATGCTCACCTTCCTGCCGCCGCGCACCGGCGGGGACACCAACGACCTCCTCGAGGAGGCGCGGCTCGGGCTCATCATTCCGCCGTCGCAGCGAGCGCCGAAGCTGCGCGTGCCGGCGCAGCTCGAGGAGATCTGCCTGCGCGCGCTCGAGTACCACCCCGACGACCGCTTCCAGACCGCCGCCGAGCTCGCCGACGCCATCCAGGTCTATCTCGACGGCACCTTCGAGGAGGAGCGACGCCGCAGCGAGTCCGAGCACCTCTTCCGCGAGGCGTCGGCGACGCTGCGGAACCACGAGGAGGACAAGGTCGCGCTCGACAACCTGCGCCGCGAGCTCGACCAGGTCGAGAGCTCGGCCGGGAAGCACCCGTCGCGCGAGGTCAAGCGCCGCATCCACATGCTGAAGGGCGAGATCGACAAGACCGAGATCTCGGTGGCGAAGAACTTCACGCAGGCCCAGACGCTGCTCGCCGCCGCGCTGGCGGCGAACGGCGACAACGCCCAGGCGCGCCGCGCGCTCGGCGACCTCTACCTCGAGAAGTTCTTCCGCGCCGAGAAGGAGCACCGCACGACCGACGCGATCTTCTACGGCGGATTGATCAGCCAGATCAACGACGGCACGTTCGATCGCATCCTCAAGGGCGACGGCTCGCTCCATCTCGAGACCGAGCCGGAAGGCGCCTCGATGGAGCTCTTCCGCGTCGAGGAACGGGATGGCAGCCTGACGCCCACCGTCAAGATCGCCAGCGGTCGCGGCTCGCTGCACCTGCCGGCGCTGCCGATGGGGAGCTACATCGTCGACATCGAGCAGCCGGGATTCGCGCGCACGCGCTATCCGGTCTTCATCGGCCGCAACCAGGAGATCCGGCAGCGGGTGCGGCTCTATCCCGAGTCGAGCATCCCCGCCGGGTTCGCCTACGTGCCCGCCGGGCCGTTCACGCGTTACGGCGACCCGAACGTCCCCGGCACGTTCGGATACACCAGCGAGGTGAAGCTGCCAGGATTCGCCATCGGCATCTTCCCGGTGACGTGCGGCGAGTACCTCGAGTTCCTCAACCAGCTCGTTCTCCGCGCGCCCGACGAGGCGCACCGGCGCTGCCCGCGCGAGTCGGAGAAGGTCGGTCAGCTCTGGGAGGTGGTCGACGGCAAGTTCCGCCTGCCCGCGCCCGGGAGGTATCCGTGGAGCGCGCGCCTGCCGGTCTTCGGCGTCTCGTTCGAGGACGCGCTCGCCTACTGCGAGTTCCGCCGCGAGCGTGACGGACTGCCGTTCGACCTGCCGACCGAGTCGGAGTGGGAGAAGGCGGCGAAGGGCGTCGACGGGCGATTCTTCAGCTGGGGCAACGGCTTCGACAACGAGCACTGCAACAACTACTACGCCCGCGAGGGAGACGCCGGCGTCGTCGAGGTGGAGCGCTATCCGCTGGACTGTTCACCGTACGGCGTTCGTGGTATGGTGGGCAACGTGAGTGACTGGTGCCACCTCGAGAGTTCGGACCGGAGGGAAATGGCGGCGGTTCGTGGAAGCAACTGGGCACTGACCGGCGATCCCTGTCGCCTGTCGATTCGCCGAAGCACGTCGCGCACGTACGTCTCCGACCGGTTCGGGTTCCGGCTCAAGCTCCCGCTCGAGAGCTAGCGCGGGTTTCTCGACGACGGCGCCTTTTTTCGGATCCGAGTGAGCTGAAACCGCGTCGCGCCATGGAATCCACCGGGTCGATTACCCGCGCGATCATAGAGAACATACGGGTCAAGGGCACCGAGGGCATCGACCCGTTCGTGCGCCACTTCGGCGCCAGGCTGCTCGTCTTCATCAACTACAAGCTCGGCGAGCGCCTGCGCAGGAAGGTCGATCCGGAGGACGTGCTGCAGGACTTCTTCGCGGGGATCATCGAGAACCGCGAGAACTTCCTCGACAAGATCGACGACCGCGGCGTCCACCGCACCGTCTTCCGCATGATCGAGAACCGCATCAAGGACCTCTACGAGTGGTACTTCAAGACGCAGAAGCGCGACGGCAAGATCGAGATCCGCGAGCACAGCGGGCCGAACGGTGGCGGCTTCTCGTTCGCGCAGTTGCCCGGCAGCACCAACTCGATCAGCCGCAGGATCGAGGCGATCGACGAGTACCGCAGCCTGCAGCGCATCCTCGAGCAGCTCGAGGAGGAGCGGAAGCGCCTCTTCGTGATGAAGTTCATCGAGGAGCTCACCAACCAGGAGATGGCCGACCAGCTCGGCGTCTCGGTGAGCACCGTGAAACGCCAGACGTCCGAGCTGGTGCAGACCATCCAGCGCCTGCGGCGGGCATGAAATGACACACGGGCCGTGCGGGGGGCGCACGACCCGTGTGTGAGCACGTTTTGCTCGCCGGTTCTAAACCGGCGCCTTGACCCTCAGCGGGCTCCGGGCGCCCGGGTCAGAACCGGCCCCCGGGCTACTTCTTCGTTTCCGATTTCGGCCGGGTCGCGTCGCCCGGATTGGTCTTCGGGGTGGACGGCGGCGGGGACGCAGGAGTCTTGCCAGGCGCCGGGCCGGGCTTGGACGGCTGCGGTTTCTGGCCCTTCTTCGGAGCACTCTTGGGGTTGTTCATACAATCTCCCGACGAGCACGATTTCCCGGAGCTGCGACCCCGGTCTGCGACAGGGACCCCCCCTTTCGCCCGGAGTCGTCGTCTGCTCCGCGGGGACAATCGCAAGTCGCTCGCCACGCCGACGCCGCCCGGCCGTCCCGCCGTAACCCGAGTCCGCCGGCCCGCCGGGTGGGCGGGGGCCGGTCCCGCCGCCGGCCGGGTGGCGCGGATCCGAGCGGATGTCCTCATCCGGTCCTCCGACGAAAGCAGAACCCGGCATCCGTTCGGCGGCTCTCAAACCCCGTTCCCGTTCCCGTACCCGTACCCGTTCCCGTTCCCGTGCCCGAACGGGATGGGGTCCGCCGACACCGGAGCGGGACGCGGAAAAACCATGATTTCGAGGCTGGGACGCCAGGAAGCAACCTGCGTTTGTGCGCCTTTCGACCGCTACTCCGTGCACTCGAGGAGATCGTCGACGCTGCGGTCGAGGCCGAAACCGGGGAAGGGCGACTCGGGCGGGGGGCCCTGGTTGAAGAGGTAGTTGAGGAGGGCCACCGCGTCGGCGAGGTCGACGACGTTCGCGCCGGTGCCGCTGTCGACGCTGTCGTCGGTGTTGGCGGCGTCGAGGCAGGGGACGTCCGCCCCGCCGACGAAGAGCCAGACGAGGATGCGCACGGCGTCGCTGACGTCGAGGATGCCGTCGTTGTTGGCGTCGCCGCGGACGAAGCCGAGCGGCACCTCGAAGGTGAAGGCGCCCTCCGACGACCGCACCGAGACGCTGACGTTCCGCGTCGTCTTCGGGGTGTCGTCGACACGGACAGCGATGGCCGCCCGCGAGGCCGGAGCGTCGACCGTCTCGCTCTCCGGCGTCGCCTCGGCGCCGTCGACGAAGACCGCCACGCCGAGCTCGGCGAACGTCTTGCCGGTGGTTCCGTAATCGACGGCGAGGTCGAGCTCGACCGGGGTGTCCCACTTCGCCCGCGCGGGCGCCGGGGTGACCTGCTGCACCGGCGGGAAGGTCGCCGCGACCAGCGCCAGCGTGCCGCCCGAGGCGGCGACCACCAGCGCCGAGTCGTCCGCGGCGTAGGCGAAGTCGAGGATCTCGCCGAGGGTGTCGACGTCGAGGGGCAACGACGACTGCCCGCGGGCGAAGCCCCCGCCGGAGGCGTCGACGACGCTGACCTCGTCGATCGTCGACCCGAGCGCGCCGAGCCCGACGAGGATCTCGTCGCCGTCGAGGTTGTCGACCCCGTCCGCCCAGCGCGGGTCGCGGTTGGTGAACACGCCGCCGTCGCCGGCGAGGACGGCGCGAGCGGTCTCCATGCCGTCGCTCGGCCGGAAACCGATCAGGCACTCGATCGCCGGCTCGCTGACCGAGAAGTTGATCGAGTTCTGGATGGTCAGGAGGTTGCCGCCCCGGGAGGCCAGCCCGTGGTAGTCGTGCCGGTCGGCCGCGGGCGAGCCCGACAGCGTCGTGTCGATGTCGAACACCGGCGTCGCGGGCGAGGCGGTGTCGCCGAGCGCCAGGTGGTAGACCCGCCCGTCGCCGAGCAGCGCGAAGAAGCGCATCGGGTCGGCGGGATCGACCTCGAGCCCGGTGATGGTCTCGGTGGTGAACGGCACGGCGGGCAGTCCGAAGTCCCGCACGAAGACCAGCGACCCGGCGTTGATCTCGAAGAGCGCCAGCACGTCCTGCACCGCCGCGAGCACCTCGCCGGTCGAGGTGATGGCGAGCGCCGTCGCGTCGAGCGCGTAGAGCGCCGCGGTCTCTGTGTTGACGTCCGACACCGAGCCCTCGCCGATGGTCACCGTCGAGCCGATCGGCTCCGAGGACGGCAGGCCGCCACCCGCGCCACCGCCGATCGCGGCGCCGCCGCCAAGGTCGCCGCCGATGTCGGCCCCGATGTCCGGCGGAGGGATCGGATCGCCGCCCGCCGGCTGACAGTCGCCGAAGCCGCGGACTTCGTAGCGGTTGATGCCGCCACGCGGCGAGCGGTCCGTGAAGCAGTACTCGTCCGGCCCGCACTCCTCGACCGGCCCGCGGAAGATCGGCCGTCCGTTTCGGCGCACCTCGTACTCGCAGAACCGGATCGGCGCGGTCCAGCGCAGATCGACGGTGCCCTCCGGCGTAACCGACAGGCGCAGCGCGCCGAGCGGGGGAAAGCGTTGCACGGGGGGCGGCGTCGGGTCGAAGGGGTTGTCGAGGCGTCGCGTCTCGAGGCGGTTCTCGAAGAGGTCGCCGTCGGAGTCGACGTCCTGCGCCGACACGTTCGCGGCGACGAAACCGGTGACGTCCGAACCGAGCTGGTCGCCGAGGACGTCGCCCTCGAGCGCGAAGATCTCCGTCTTGCCCGCCGCGGGATCGTCGCTCAGCGGGCGCGTGATCTTCTGCGTCGTCTCGCTCCCCTCCGAGAGTAACCAGAGGTTCTGCTGTCCGTCGAAGACGAGGTCGACGCGATCCCGGATGGCGCCGGGCTCGATCCGGAACTGGCCGAGGGCCGAGCCGTTCGCCGCGAACGCGAGCACGCGATCCTCGGCGAGGACGACGCTGTTGCCGGCGGCGTCGACCGCGAGGCCGTCGCCCTTCGACAGGAACCTCCGCCACAGGACGTTGCCGTTCGGCGACACCCTGGCGAGCTCGAGCCTCGACCGCAGCACGAGGACGCCCTCCGCGTCGACCGCGAGCAGGTGGTACGGGATTCCCGGGCGCGTCGCCGGGAACTCGAAGACCAGTCGTCGCCGCAGCGACAGCTTGGCATCGAGCGCGACGACCTCGTAGCGGTCGTTCCCCTGCGCTCCGGCCCAGAGGAGGCCCGACGGAGCGGGCGCGAGGTTGATGAGACCGACGGCCTCCGGGAAGCGGAACGCCAGGGGGACCTCTCCCGCGGGCGCGTCCGGATCGATGCGGTAGACGGCGCTGTCGATCGCGATCCAGCCGAAGCCGTCGAACGCGACGATGCCGTGAGCGACGCGCCCCTCGATTCCGAGCTGGAGGATGTCGATCAGCTCGCCGGTCGCCGCCTCGACGCGCGAGACGAGCGGCGTCGCGCCGGCGAGCGCGAGCGACCAGAGGACGTTGCTGCCGTCGACGGCGAGGCCGGCGAAGCCGGGAAGCTCGAGCCGGAACGGCTCGCCGAGCCGGCCGTCGAGCTCGATCGGCCGGATGGACATCGATCTGGCGAAGTAGGCGTGAAGGCGGTTCGACGGCGGCCTCTGGCGCTCGACGTCCTCCGGGGGAACGAGCGTCTGCCCGAAGACGTCGTCGGTCTCGTTGCGGTCGCTGACGCCGACGGGCGCGAGCAGCGGCGACGGCGAGTGGAACACGGCCTCGCGACGGATGCCCGGTCGCGGCACCTCGGTGAGCGATCCGGTGAAGGGCTCCACCGGCGACCTCCCCGCCGCGAGAAGGGTCCGCGACGCGCGGGTGACGAGCGTCGTCTGGCGCGTCTCGAGGTCGTGCAGGTAGACGTCGGGCGAGCCGTTGGTGTCGTCGGACGTCAGGTCGGAGAGGCTGGTGAACAGCACGGCGCGCCCGTCCGGGGCGATGTCGCAGATCATCGCGCCGCGCGGGGACGGTCGCCCCGCCGAGTCGACGCTGACGATGGCCGTGGTCTGGAGCTCGCGGTCGCGCACGAGGACCTGCTCGACCCCGCCGACCGTGCTCACGAAGGCGACGCGCCGACCAACGTCATCGACGCGCGGAAAGCGAGATGGTCCCGGCAGCTTCTTGCCGCCCGCGTCGACGCTGATCAGCTCGAAGGGCTGTCTGCCCGCCCGGAAGAGGACGATGTCGGAGAGTCGATCGCCATCGAGCTGCGGCGTGAAGCTCGTCGCCTCGGTGGCGAAGACCGTCACGCGTCCGTCGGCGTTGATGTCCGGCGTCTCGGACGGGCCGTCCGGCAGGCTGCCGTCGGGCGGGAGGAGGCGGATCGTCTGGGGATCGTCGACGAGGTGCAGGTGGATGATCGGCACCTTGAGCGGGTCGGGGATGACCGGGTCCGCGATGTTCCCTGCGAGCGATCTGAAGGCCACCACGGCGCCGTCGCGCGAGATCCTCGCCTGGTCGCTCGGGCCGTTGCCGGACCCCCGGGGATCCTGATCGAGGCCGGGCGTCAGCAGCCGGATGATCGAGCGGTCGTCGATCGCCTGATAGAGGTAGACATCGGGGAACCCATCCATATCGGGTTGGTCGAAGTCGAGGTTCGTCGACTGACTGGTGAAGACGCAGCGGATGACTCCGTTCGACCGCGCCGGGTCGTTGAGCGACGCCCCGGTGCTGGGCCCCTTTTTGACGACGCGCGAGTCGACGTGGCTGATCGCCGTCAGGCGCTCCTTCAGCCGCTCGAGGAGATAGATGTCGGGGACGGTGTCCTCGTCCTCGATGGCGAGGTCGGGCGCGGCCGACTCGAACGCGACGACGGAGCCGAAGGAATCGACGCTCGGAAAGCGCGATGGGCCGCCTCCGGAGCGCGGCTCCTCGATCGGCCGGCTGAGGAGCTCGGGGACGGGGACGCCCTGGGCGTCGAGCCGGGGCGACAGCGCCGCGAGCGTGATGCCGACGGCTGCCGCCAGGCCTCTCGCGAGGGGCGCCCGAGACGGTCGGATTCGCCGCGCCGGGGCGTCGTCACGGGCATCGTCACGGGCATCGTCACGACCGGAGCGCTCGCGGACTCGTCGTAGAGATCTCAAGGCGACATCTCCTGGAGGTTGCGGCCCGTTGACTGCGCGCGGGCAGGAAGCTCTCCGCGCTGCCCTCGTTTCGGCCCGGATGAACCCGGATAAACCCGGGTGGCGACGACCCGGGTTGATTATAAAGCGTTCCGGGGCTTTGAGAACCCCGTCAGCCGGGTCCGTTCTCCGATGTGGCCCGCCGCTCTGCCCACGGAGCGGGTTTTGAAACACCCCCTCATCGGGGGGACCGCGGGGCGGGAGGCTCACCCGCCCGGGTCGCGCGCCCTGGTCCCGCCTCCTGAGTCCTGAAGGTTCCCTCCGATCGTCGCGACTGCTGGCGGTGGACCGTGGTCCGTGGACCGTGGCCGTGACCGTGGACCGTGACCGTCTTTCAAACCTTGAGGATTTCGGCGCAGGCGTACTAGCTCCTTGTAACCCGTTCCTTGTGACCCGAACAGGCGTCCGGTTACCATTCGACGCATGAGCGGCCTCCTCCACTCCGGAGAGCGGGCGGCCGTCGAGCCGTTCCGCGCCGGCGAGCCGGTGATCTTCATCGACCGCAAGACGCGCAAGTACCTCGCGATCCTCAGCGAGGAGCTGCGTTTCAACCTCCGCGGCGGCTTTCTGCACGGGGTCGACATCATCGGCGCGCTTCCCGGGTCGCTGCTCCACACCTCGCGCGGCGAGGCCGTGCGCGCCTACCGCGCCACGCTCGAGGAGTACGTGCTGCTGATGCCGCGGGGCGCGCAGGTGGTGCCGCCGAAGGACATCGGCTACATCGTGCAGTGGGGCGACGTGTTCCCCGGGGCGGTGGTCGTCGAGGCCGGCGTCGGGTCCGGCGCGCTCACCCTCGGCCTGCTGCGCGCCGTCGGATCGAGCGGCCGGGTGATCTCCTTCGAGCTGCGCGAGGACTTCATCAACCTGGCACGCAAGAACCTGGGCAACTGGCCGGAGCGTCTCGACGCTCGCTGGGAGGTCCGCCACGGCAACGTCCACGAGGAGCTCGCCGGCCTCTCCGAGATCGACCGCATCGTGCTCGACCTCCCCGACCCGTGGGAGGCGCTCGACGGCGCCGCCGAGGCGCTCCGTCCCGGGGGGTTCCTGCTGGCGTACAACCCGTCGGTGCGGCAGGTCGACCGACTCGTCGACGCGGTCCTCTCCCACCGCGAGTTCAAGGAGCCCGAGGTCAGCGAGGTCATCGTGCGCCCGTGGATCGCCGACCGACTGCGCCTGCGCCCGTCGCTCCGCATCGTCGGCCACTCGGGTTTTCTCACCAGAACTCGCCGCCGTTCTCCGGTGGAGCCGGCAGAGGATTTGGGGCGCGGTGGGGACGGTGGTGGCGAGTAGGATCGGGTATATTCGGGCACGGGAACGGGGACGGGAACGGGGACGGGGACGTCGTTCACGAAACCATGAGGAAACGGAGGCACGACATGAACCGCACGATCACGACGCTCGCAGGCTGCGCGCTGCTCGCGCTCGTCTGTCACACCGTTCGAGGCGATGACCGAGGGGAGGACGCCGAGAAGGCGCTCACGTTCGCGGACATCGTCAAGGATGGAGCGACCGTGCGTCAGGTCGCCGATGGGTTCCGCTTCACCGAGGGGCCAGCGTGGGACGGGAAGTCGATGCTGCTCTTCAGCGACATCCCGGCGAGCCGCATCGTCGAGCTGCTGCCCGACGGAACGACGCGCGACTTCCTCGCGCCGTCGGGTCGCGCCAACGGGCTTATGTTCGACACCGCCGGATACCTCTACGCGTGCCAGGGCGGCGAGCGCCGCGTCGTGCGTGTCGACATCGCCGGCGGTAAGAAGATCACGCCGATCGCCGAGCGCTTCGAGGGCAAGCCGTTCAACAGCCCGAACGACCTCGCGCTCGACGGCCGCGGCGGGCTCTACTTCACCGATCCGCGCTACGGGCGATCGGACGACCTCGAGCAACCGGTGATGGGCGTCTATTACGTCGACAAGTCGGGCGCGGTGACGCGGGTGATCGATTCGCTCGAGCGGCCGAACGGCATCCTCGTCTCGCCGGACGGCAAGACGCTCTGGGTCGCCGAGCCGAATCGTCGCGAGCTCTACCGCTTCTCGATCGACGCTCCCGGGAAGATCTCCGGCAAGCAACTCGTCTACACGGGCGACGCCGAGCTCGACGGCGGCGGCCCGGACGGCATGGCACACGACGAGCACGGCAACGTCTACGCGACCTACTCGGGCATCGTCGTCCTCGATCCGAAGGGGAAGCTGCTCGGCCGCATTGCGGTGCCGGAGCGTCCGGCGAACTGCACCTTCGGCGGCAAGGAGAACCGCACGCTGTTCATCACCGCGCGACGCGGGCTCTACGCCATCGACCTCGGCGTGCGAGGCGCGCCGCTGCGACCTGGGGTCGGCGCCGCGCCCGCCAGCGTGGCGACGCGCGCCATCGAGGTCGGCGGCCTCGAGCTTCTCCTGCCGTCGACGTGGAAGCAGACCGAGATCCCGCCGGCGCTACGACAGTTCCGGCTGGCGCAGTTCGAGATCCCGCTGGCGGCGGGCGACGAGGAACCGGCGGAGCTCGTCGTCTACCGCTTCCCTGGCGGCCGCGCCGGCACGGACGCCGAGAACGTCAAGCGGTGGATCGATCAGTTCGAGTCGGAGGGCCGGAAGTCGGCGACCGAGAAGGGCACCTCGAAGCTCGGCGAGTACACGCTCGTCGAGATCACCGGCACGTACAACAAGTCGGTCGGCCCGCCGTTCCTGCGCCAGTCGAAGCCGGTCGCAGGCGCGCGCATGGTCGCCGCCATCCTGCACGCCGGAAAGGAAACCCTCTACCTGAAGGCGACCGGCCTCGACAAAACGATGACCGGAGCCGCGACCGCGCTCAAGGCGGCCTTCGGCGCCCCGGCGAAGTGAGCGCTGAGCCATCCAGCCCCGACCCTCAGCCATCCCGCAGCCATCCCGACCCTGGGTCGCGAGCCATCCCGGAGCCATCCCGACCCTGGGTCGGCGTAGCCATCCCGACCCTGGGTCGGCGGAACCTGCTTTTTTGGTGAAGGTTACGTCCGAGACCCCGGTCGTCCTCCCCCGACCCTGGGTCCGAGATCGAGGCTCGAGGCCTGACCCTGGGTCAGAGTCCACAGAGTCCATCCCTGACCCTGGGTCAGAGCAAACTGTTGTTTCGGTTTGGTTTACGTCTGTGGTCGGCCTCGGGTCGCCCCCGACCCTGGGTCGGGCCGATCGCGGGGTCGGGCCGATCGCGGGCCCATCGCTCACCCTGGGTCGGGGCAAGGGGTTTTTTTGGTTGGGGTTAGCGCTGGGGTGTGGCGGGGGGGCGGCTCCGGACGCTGCCGAGGGCGACTCCCGCTATGGTGATCACCGCGCCGGTGATGGCGAGGGGGCGGGGCCACTCCTCGAGGACGACGGCGGCCAGGGCCGCGCTGCCGACCGGCTCGAGGCGGCTCACCAGGCCGACGTGGGACGCCGAGAGGTACGCCAGCGCGTAGTTGAACGACGAGTGGCCGATCAGCTGCGGGATGAGCCCCACCGCCAGCAGCCAGAGGTAGGCCTCGCGCGAGTGTCCCAGCACCGGCGCGCCGGTCGCCACGACCGCGACGACGAGAAACGCCGCGGCGAGCGCGTAGATGGTCGTCACGTACGGCACCACGTGGAGGCGCGGGCGGAAGTGCCTTCCGATCACCAGGTAGGCGGCGAACGCGATCGCGGCGACGATCGCCAGCGATCCGCCGAGAAGTGGCGCCGGCCGTGTCGGCGCCTCGCCCGCGTCGCCCCCGATGCCGATGACGGCGCCACCCACGACGGTGAGCACGATCCCGGTGAGCAACGCTCGCGGCGCGCCCTCGCGCAGGAAGACCATCGCGAGCACCGGCACGAAGATCGGCGACGTCGATCCGAGCACGACGGCGACCAGCACCGACGTGTACTCGAGCGCGCTGATCCACGTCGCGAAGTGAACCGCGAGGATGAGACCGCTGGCGACGAGAAGAGCCCAGTCGCGTCGTCCCAGTCCGCGAAACGCTCGACGGTGACGCGCCAGCACCAGCGGACCGAGCACGGCGGTGGCGACGAGCAGCCTGCCGGCGGCGAGCACGAGGGAGGGCATGCCGGCGCCCTGCGCCAGTCGCACCAGCGTCGCCGCGGTCGAAGCGGCGATCAGCCCGACGACGAGCGCGGCGTGGGGTCGTGCGGAGGGCGCGCTCACTTCTCGAGCAGTCCCGTCCACGGCTGTCCGGCGTAGGGCTGGCGCCGGAAGATCGCCAGGTATCTGGGCGGCAGGCGGTCGATCACCTCCCGGCATTCGCGCTCCTCGTCCTCGCCCACCGTCGTCCCGCGCCCCGGGTTGCGGTTGCGCGTCCCCTCGACCACGATCTCGTCGCGCGACCGCTCGAGACCGAGGAACTCCAGCACCCGCCCGATCGCCGCGGGGTCGTTGAGGTCGTCCGGCGTGAACAGCGTCAGGCAGGCGACGTCCATGTGGAAGTGCTCGAGGAACTGCATGGCGCGGTTCTCGATCTCGATCCACTGGAGGAGGTAGCGCTGGAAGAGCGTCGTCCGCGCGGCGTCGAAGCCGGAGAAGATCGGCTCGAGCCCCGTCAGCGACCACCGGAAGTACCGCCGCCCGTCACGCCCGCGGTAGCGCCGGAACGGCAGCCGCAGGCGCTGGAGCAGGCGCTCTCGGTTCGCCTCGCTGCGGGCGACGTGCAGGGGATGCCGGATCAGGTGGAGGACGCGCATGTCGGGAAAGATCGACGGCGCGATGTCCCAGTAGGACTTCAGGAACGCGTGGCTCGTCTCGATGTACGTGCCGACGCGCAGTCGCTCGACGCGTTCGCGCTTGCGGCGCACCAGCCGGCGAACGGCGTCGATGTGCCCCACCTGGCGGTCGTAGATCGGCAGCCCGAACATCGTCGGGTTGCCGCGGTCGAGATACGGCTCGTGCACGACGAAACAGTCACGCGCGTTGCGACGCAGGAGGTCGCACAGGAAGCGCGTCCCGGAACGTCCGCTCGTGAGCGTGAAGACCGTTCTCGCCGCCATCCGGACCAGCGTACCGCCAGGCCGCCGATCCGTCGAATCCTTCACACGGAAACCAAGAATCGTGTCGGGCTACATAGAGAGACGCGAGCGGCGGGGCAGTCGAAGCTCGCCGCTCGCGTCTCTCCTTCTCTCACCTCACGGGCAGGTCGGCTCCTCGCAACCGAGCACGAACTCGGCCGGGCCGCACCCGGGGAAGGGCGCGGGTGGCGGCGGACCGCCGGAGAACTTCCACTGCAGCGTGTAGACCGGATCGGCGATGTCGTACGCCCCGTCGCCGTTGGCGTCGGCGGCATCGCGACATTTCGGCTCCGGGCCTCCCATGAAGAGGTGCCAGAGCGAGAACACCGAATCGCTCATCTCCACCTCGAGATCGCTGTTCGCGTCGGCACGCACGAATCCCGGGCGAATCGCCACCGGCAGCGTCACCAGCCCGGGCCGCGTCTCCGGCACGACGCCGAAGCCCTCCACCACGTAAAGCACCGAGACCGGCGGCTCGTTCAGCGTGTCGCAGTACCGCACCGGGTACGATCCGGCCGGCTCCGCATCCGGCCCGCCCGAGTAGCGGAGATCGAGAACGCGGTGGTCGGTCGCCGGCGGCAGGGTGTCGGTCGGGTCCATCTCGTCGATGACGACGGCCATGATGACGCCCTCCTCGAACCGGCGAATCACCAGGAACGTCGGCCCCGCGCCCTCGTTGAGCTCGGCGATCTCGGTGCCCTCGATGGTGGCGTCCTCGACGACGAGCACGGACGGGTCGCTGCAGATGCCGAACGACCAGCCCTGCAGCGGATCGCGGTTGCTCGCCAGGCTGGCGATGCGTCCGTTGCTCGCCAGCGCGATCGGCGCGCCGTCCGGCGGCTCGTCCTGGAAGAGCCCGCTCGAGAAGTAGAGGATGTTCTTCGGGCCGGGGCCCTCGACGACGACGCGACACCTGACCGGCCTGCTGCGACGTTCGCCGATGAAGGCAATGACGCTGTACTCGTACACGCCGGGCTCGAGGCCGGTGTCGAAGTGACTCTCGACGCCGCCGCGAAGCTCGGCGATGACGTCGCCGTCACGCGTGATGACGATGCCGTCGTACCGCGCCGCGTTCTTCCACTCGAGCACCGCGGTCAGACCCTGTGCGTTGGTGTCGGTGACGACGCAGGTGAGCTCGCGCACCGGCGGCACCGGAATCTGCGGCACCTCGACCCGGCACTCGACCTCGCGGCTCTCCTGCCCATCGAATCCGACGCCGCGCAGCGAGTAGACGTGCACGCCCGCAGGCGGCGCGGTGTCGCGATAGACCATCGCCTGGCCGGGCAGCTCGGCGAGCGGCTGACCGTCCCGAGACACCAGGAGGCGCGCGTAGCGCACCGGGTTGACCCACGAGAGTGTGACGACGACGACCGGGGCGACCACCGGATCGCCGGGGACGTTGCCGGCCGGGTCGGGCTCGTTGGGGTCCAGGACGAGCGTGCCGACCTCGCAGGTCAGCTCACGCGGCGGCGGCAGCACCGGCGGGTCGATCTTCACCTCGCACACCGCCGGCTCGCTGGCGCGGTTCCCGACGACCCCGGAAACCTCGTAGCGACGCACGCCGGACGTGTCCGCCGACAGGAACGGGTCGAGGTAGCTCTGCGACGTGCCCGGCAGGGTCGCGATGACGATGCCGTTCCTGCGGATCACGATGCGGTCGTACTCGATCGGATTCTCCCAGCGGAGGAGCACCCCCGGCGGGGCGAAGCCCGGATCGGGGTTCGGCTGGATGTCGACCGGACGGTCCTCGCCGCCGATCTGGTCGGGCGGATCGACCGGATCGATCGGGATTCCCGGCGGCGGCACCGGCGAGATCACCACGCAGCGCAGGTTGCGCGGCGACGGCACGCGGGTCGGCGGCACGACGACGTCGCACCTCGCGGAGCGGCTCCGCAACAGGCCGACGACGCCGAACACCTCGTAACGGTTGGCGCCGGGAGACGGATTGAGGTCGCGGAAGGTCATCGCGTTGCCTGGAATCCGCGCGATGCGCTCGCCGTTGCGCACGATCACCACCCACTGGTACACGCCGCCGTTTCGCCAGCGGAGCTGCACGACGGAGTCGACGAGCGCGCCCTCGGCCACGTCGACCGCCGACAGCACCTCGCACACCAGATCGGTCGGCGGGGGCAGCGGCGGGCGCGGGATACTCACCTCGCACTTCGCGGGCGGGCTGCTCTGGTTGCCGACGACGCCGATGACGCTGTAAACGTGATGGCCGGCGGGGACATCGCGGTCGACGTACCAGAAGCGGCTCCCCTCGATGGTGGCGATCACGGCGTCGTTGCGCGAGATGACGACGCGGTCGTACTCGACCGGCTTCTGCCACACGAGCAGGACGTCGTGCGCCTCGAGCAGCACGTCGAGTGCGGCGGCGACGTCGGGCGGCGCGTCGAGATCGACGCAGGTGAGCTCTTCCGGCGGCGGCACCTCGCGCCCCGGCATGAAGATCGTGCATTCGCCGACGATGAAGGCCTTCGACGGAACAACGTCGGCGAAGTTCCGGTCGACCACGGCCGCGACGGCCTCCGCGTCGGGAAGCGGCACCGGACCGATGAGCCCGAGCACGACGTAGTGGTGCTCGCCGGGCCCCGGCATGTCCGTGAACTTCGTCTCGCGCGTCGCACCGACCCGCTGGCCGTCGCGCACGACGACGAAGTGACTGATCACCACCGCGGGCAGGACGGCGTTGCTCCAGTCGAGAAGCACGACGGGCGGATCGACACGGCACGTCAGGCCGCCGCTGTCGACGCGCACCGTGCACGCGCCGACGGGGAAAGTCTGCAACTCGAACTCGCCGGTGACGACGTAGCGATACGTCCCCGGCGCGGGCACGGTGTCGACGAACGACGTGACGTCGCCCGGAACACGCCCGATGACCTCGCCGTCGCGGCGGATGACGAACTGGCGCACGGCGACTCCGGAGAGCAGCGGTCCCCAGTCGAGCAGCACCTTGCGACCATCGACCCGACACTCGAGCCCGAACTCGCCGACGGTGACGGCGCACCGGGCCAGCGGCGCGGGCGGCTGGGTGGTGCCGTCCGCGTTGATGCCGATGGCCGAGAGCGTGTAGACGTGCTCGCCGCGTGGCACGTCGGTGTCGACGTACTCGCTCGCGGCGGGCTCGAGCTTGACGATCTCCTCGCCGTCACGCGCGATGACCCAGCCCGCGATCGGCGCGAAGAACTGGATGTTCCACGACAGCGTCACCCGGTCGCCATCGACCGAGCACTGCAGCCCGTCGGAGTCGACCTCCGCTGCCGAGAGCCGCGCGGACCCGGTGGCGAGGACCAGGACGATCGGCCCGAGGAATGACACGATGAAGGACGAGATGAATATGAAGAGACGTCTCATGAACCTTCCCTCCTGTGAAGAACCCCTCGAGTCACATTCCGCTCCCGGACCCGGTCCCGAAGCACCGCGCTGCGATCAACCTCCACGAGCGCGCCGCGCGCACCCTTCCCCCGGACCCGTCAATGGGAGCAAATCGCCGGCCACCAGGCCGCGGTGCGGTCTAACTCGCGCTCGAGGGGCGTGTTGCGCGATCGCTCGCGATCATGGTCCCCACCGCGTGTAAACCCCCCGCCTTGGCGCCGGGGCGCGATTGACACACGACGTCAATCCGACAACGCCCTTGTCATGGCGACGCGATCCGCGGAGACTCGTGCGCATGACCGACGGGCACCGGGTGATCGCGCTCTCCATCGCGTGCATGGCGCTCCACGCCGCCCTCGCCGGCGCGGCGGACGACGACGCCGGGAAACCGCTCTCCTCCGCGGAGCGCGCCGCGCTGCGCGGCGACCTCGAGAAGCGCCTGGCGCGCCTCGACCGGGAGATCGAGAGCCGCCCGAGGGACGTCGGCGCGTACGGATTCCGCGGCGATGCGCACTTCTTCCTCGGCCGCTTCGAGAAGGCGGTCGCCGACTACGACCGCATGGTCGAGCTCGACCCGCGCGTCGAGCGGTCGCACTGGCGGCGCGGCATCGCGTACTTCTACGCCGGACGCTATCGCGACGCGGCGCGGCAGTTCGAGATCTACCACACGCACGACGACGTCGATCGCGAGAACGGCATCTGGCGGTACCTCTCGCAGCGTCGCGCCCACGGGCTCGAGCGCGCCCGCAAGGGCCTGCTGAAGTATCGCAAGACCGACCGCGAGCCGTTCGGCGACGTCTACGCGCTCTTCGCCGGAAAGATCACGCCGGCGCGCATCCTCGAGCGCGTCGAGGGCGCGGAGATCGACGACGACGAGCGGTCCAAGCGCCTCTTCTACGCGCACCTCTACATCGGTCTCGAGGCCGCGGTGGAGGGACGCGACGACGAGGCGCTGCGGCACCTGGGCCGCGCCGTCGCGAACCCCTGGCCGAGACGCGCGGGCTTCGGGCCGCGCTACATGTGGCACGTCGGCCGCCTCCACCACGACCGGCTGGTCGCGGCCCGGCGGGAGGCGGCGAAAGAGAAGAAGAAGCCCGTCGATTCCCGATGACCAGGGTCGATCAGTTCGAGAGCGTCTTCAAGGCCGCATCGAAGGAGGTCTTCCAGTACGCCGAGGTCCCCATCCGCAAGGTGCTCGTGGTCACCGACGTCGAGCGCGCGCGGGCGGAGGAGCTCGCCGGTCGCATCCGCGGGTTCCTCGAGGCGCTCGGCGGCGTCGAGTGGGTGGTCGTCGCCGGCGGCGACTTTCACGGCGTCGAGGCGCTCCTCGAGCTCGTCGAGCGCGAGTCACCGAACCTCATCTGCACCTATCGCCACCTGCACAGCGAGGCGTGGAGGTGGCCGCACGCGCTCGGCGAGGAGCTCGCCGTCCTGACGCAGGTGACGCGGCACCCCGTGCTCGTCGTGCCGCACCCGGACTCCGGGCGGGCGCTCGACCACGCCCTCCAGAACACCGACATCGTCATGGCGGTCACCGACCACCTCACCGGCGACGACCGTCTGATCAACCACGCCCTCCGCTTCGTGCGCCGCGGCGGGCGACTGCTGCTGACGCATATCGAGGACGAGCGCACCTTCGAGAGGTACATGGAGGTGATCTCGAAGATCCCGTCGATCGACACCGACACGGCGCGCGAGATGATCCACGACCGGCTGCTGCGCGAGCCGCGGGACTTCATCGCGTCGTGCCGCGCCGTCCTCGAGGAGAGGAAGACGCCGATCGAGATCGAGGAGATCGTCACCATGGGGCGACGGTTGCGGGACTACCGCGAGCTCATCGAGTCGCGCGAGGTCGACCTCGTCGTCTTCAACACCAAGGACGAGGACCAGCTGGCGATGCACGGCATGGCGTACCCGCTGGCGGTCGAGCTCCGACAGATCCCTCTGCTGATGCTGTAGACCTCCTCATGAGCAAACGTCCGCGTCCCCGTCCCCGTCCCCGTCCCCGAAACGCCGCTCGACTCCCCCGGCGACCGTCCGACACGAACCAAAAGACCAAGAACCACCCCAACTCGTGCCTTCCCATCTAAACCTCGACCCGAACGCTCTCCTCGCCGCCGCCCAGGCCACGACGGACGCCGGCGAGGCCGCCCACCACGCCGCGCCGTCACTCGCGACGACGCTCTTCTTCGCCGGTCTGCTCGTGGCGATGATCGCGTGCCTCGCGCTCGAGGAGAAGCTGCACGCCAAGAAGTCGGTGATCGTCGCCGTATTCGCGCTGCTGACGCTGATCCTCGGCGCCGCGTTCGGCCTCCTGCCCTTCGGCACGTTGACGAACGTCTTCGGCGAGGACATCCGGCTGCCGGTCTACATCCCGGCGATCGACTGGGGGGTCATCGCCATCATCCTCGGGTCGAGCCTCTTCGTCGATGTCACCTCGCGATCCGGCCTCTTCACGTGGATCGCGCTCAAGCTCACGAAGGCCTCGGGCGGCGACCCGCTCTGGCTGCTGATCGCGTACGGCCTGATGACCGTGATCTTCTCGGCGGTGCTCAACAACGTCACGGCGATGATCATCGTCGGCTCGCTGACCTACGTGTCGCTGACGCGGCTCGGTCGTCCCGAGCAACTGCTCGGCTTCCTGCTCGTCGAGGGCCTGCTCACCAACGTCGGCGGCCTGCTGACGCTGATCAGCTCGGTGCCGAACATCATCGTCGGCAACGCCGCAGGGATCACGTTCGTCAAGTTCTTCCTCGTCGCGTGCCCCTACGTCGTCGTCGCCACCGCGGCGACGTTGTTCATGGGCGCGCGTCTCTTCGGCATCCGCCGCCTGGCGACGCCCGAGGAGCGCGAACGGGCGCGCGAGCTGGTGAGCGGCTTCGACGAGCGCGACGGCATCGACAGCTGGTTCTTCTTCTGGTTCGGGGCGGTGATGACGGTGCTGTTCATCGCGACCATCGCCTCGGCGTCGTACCTGCCGTACATCCGCGACCTCGGCCTCGGCTACGTGGCGATCGCGTTCGCGGGGATCATGCTGGTGCGGTTCAAGGCGGTGGCCGACAAGTTCTACCAGGCGATCGACTGGGACCTGCTCGGCTTCTTCGCGGGGCTCTTCGTCGTCATCAACGTCATGGAGCACGCCCACGTGCTGGCGCTGATCGGCGCGGGGCTCGAGCGCGTCATCGGCCTCGGCGACCTCGGCGGCCCGGCGTGCATCCTGCTCGGCTCATCGGTGTTCAGCTCGGTGACGGACAACATCCCCCTGGCGGCGATGCTCGCGAAAATCCTCACGGGCCTCGAGACGCCCTCCGACTCGCCACTCTGGTGGTCGGTGGTCTTCGGGGCCAACCTCGGCGGCAACATCACCCCGATCGGCTCGGCCTCGACGCTGGTGGCGGTGACCATCATGCACAAGCACGAGGTCCCACTGTCCTTCGCGGGCTTCGTGGCCAGGGCAACGCCGTACGCGCTGATGCAGATCGCGCTGGCAGCAGGATACGTCCTGATCTTCCTGCGCTGACGTCCGGGGCCCCGCTCCGACCCCGAAAGGCTGCTCGACCCCGCCGGCGAAACCCTGCAACGCATCTATAACAGGAAGGCAGGAAGAAGAGGAAGGCAGGAAACGAGTCTGGTCGTGCGTTGCAAGCGCTAGCGACTTTGAAGACGCGTCGAGAGACGACAGTTGGTTGCGTTTTGAACCATAGGGGTGCGGCACAAGCTGGCGCAGCGACGCACAGAGATGTCTCTCTGCTTCTTCAGTCCAAGCGACCTTCGCCACTCAACACGGCCCGCGAACTCCAGTACCTCAGTGTTCTCTGTGTCTCTGTGGTGAAACCGCTGGGGGCTCTCGCTTCTCGACTGCGTCGGCGAACTCCAGAGGATTCTCGAAGCAGAACTTCCGTTTCCTGCCTTCCTGAGTTTCCTGCCTTCCTTATGAATCGTCTACCAGCAAAGCTTCCGATCCAGCTCACTTCCCCAACTCCCCCCCAATCGCATACAACCCCTTCAGCGTCCGGACGTAAATCCTCCCCCCCGAGATCGCCGGCGTCGAAGCGATGCCCTCGCCCATGTCGTTGCTCGCGAGGATCTCGAACGTGCGGCCCGCCCTGACCACGTGGACCGTGCCGTTGCGGTCGGCGATGTAGACCCTGCCGTCCGCGACCACCGGCGAGGCGCGCTGGCGGACCTTGTGGACGCGTTCGAGGTAGATCTCATCGCCGCTCTTCGCGTCGAGCGTGATGAGGACGCCGTTCTCCCGCATGAGGTAAACGATGCCGTCGTGGATCGCCGGCGTCGGCACGTCCGTGGTGTCGCGCCCGCGCTTCCATCGCAGGTTCGACTCGGCGATGGTGCCCTTTCCGTCCGGCGAGACGCCCAGCACCGGCTGGCCCTTCGCCGACGGCACCACGACCAGCCCCCGCGTGGCCACCGGCGACGCGACGAAGCGGAGGTACTCGTTGTACGAGCCCTTCGGGTTGAGGTGGCCGACGCGCCAGACCTCCGAGCCGTCGGTGAGCGAGTGCGCGGTGAGGTAGTCGGCGCCGTGGATCAAGAGCAGCTTGCGCTTCTCGTCGCTGTAGAGGATCGGCGACGCGTACGAGTGGCGCGACTCGTGCCTCGCGTCGCTCTCTCGGTCGACCTTCCACCGGACCTCGCCGGTGAGCTTGTCGAACGCGACGATGTAGGGATCCTCCATCTGGAGGCACATCTGGTAGAGCGTGTCGCCGACCAGGAGCGGCGTGTTGCTCATGCCGTGCCAGTGGTCGTACTCGCCGTAGAGCTTCTGGAGGTTCTTGCGCCAGACCTCGCGGCCGCGGACGTCGAAGCAGGCGAGGTCGCCGGTGCCGGCGAACGCCCAGACGTGCTCGCCGTCCGTCGTCGGCGACGGCGACGCGTTGTTCCCCTCGTCGCCGCGAATCTCCTTGTCCCCGGCGCCGACCGTCCGCGACCACACCACGTCGCCACCGGTGGAGACGCAGAGCAGCTTGATCTCGTCTTTCTCCGGCGTCGTCAGGAAGATCCGGTCCCCCCAGATCGCCGGCGTCGACCCGGCCGGCCCGGGCAACGCGAGGCGCCAGGCGACGCCCTTCTCCCGGCCCCACTTCACGGGCAGCCCCTTCTCGGAGCTCGTCCCGTCACCATGCGGCCCACGCCACTGCGGCCAGTTCTCGGCGGCGAGCGGCAGGGTGAGGAGAACAAAGAGAACGACAAGACCGCACGAGATGAATCTGTCTGATCGAACCATGGCACCTTTCCTGCAAGAGGTGTGGAGGGTTCCAGGATGCCAGAGAACTGGGGGAAGTCCAGTATCCCGTAGTCGGGGCCGGGCCCCAAACTCGTCCTCGTCCTCGAAGGCGGGACCGGGTCCGGGGACGGGAGACACGACGCACCGGACAACCGACCGCCTACACCTCCAACAACATCCTCGAAGGCTCCTCGATCGCCTCCCGGATGCGCACCAGGAAGGTCACCGCTTCTCGGCCGTCGACGATGCGATGGTCGTAGGTGAGCGCGAGGTACATCATCGGCCGGATGACGACCTGGCCATCGCGCGCCACCGGGCGGTCCTCGATTCGGTGCAGGCCGAGGATGCCGCTCTGCGGCGGGTTGATGATCGGCGTCGAGAGCATCGAGCCGTAGACGCCGCCGTTGGAGATGGTGAAGGTGCCGCCGCGGAGCTCCTCGAGCTTGAGGGCGTTTTTCTTGGCGCGGGCGGCGAAGTCGTTGATGGCGAGCTCGATCTCCGCGAAGCTCATGCGCTCGGCGTTTCGCAGCACGGGGACGACCAGTCCCTTGCCGCCGCCGACGGCGATGCCGATGTCGAAGTAGTCGTGGTAGACGATGTCGGTGCCGCGGATCTCCGCGTTGACCTGCGGGAACTGCTTGAGCGCGTCGATCGCCGCCTTGACGAAGAACGACATGAAGCCGAGCTTGATCTCGTAGCGCTCGAGGAAGCGGTCCCGGTAGCGGTTGCGCAGCTCGATGATCGCCGACATGTCGACCTCGTTGAAGGTCGTCAGCAGCGCCGCTTCCTGGGTCGACTTGACGAGCCGCTCGGCGATGCGCCGCCGGATCGGGCTCATCGGCACGACCTCCTCGCGGCGGTGACGGCCGTCGGTCGCGGTCGTCGTCTGCGTCACCGGCTCGGTCGCCGTCCGGGTGTCGGTCTCGGTCGCGGTCGCCGTCGCCGTCTCGGTCTCCGGCTCGCTCTCGGCGGCCGTCTCGGACTCGCCGTCGTCTGCGCGTCGCCGCTCGATCTCGCGCAGGACGTCCTCCTTCAGCAGTCGCCCACCGCGTCCGGAGCCCTCGACGTCATCCGGAGAGAGACCGTGCTCCTCGAGGAGCCGCAGCGCCACCGGCGATGCGCGTCGCTCGACGCCATCGCCCCGCGCCGGGGCGCCACCGTCGCCGTTCGACGACTCCTGCCGCTTCTCCTTCTTCTTCTGCCGCTGCTTCTTGCCGCCCTTCGCGCCCTTCTCGCTCTTCTTCGCGGGCGCCTCGCCGGCCTCGAGGTAGCCGATCACCTCGCCGACGGTGGCGTCCTCACCGTCCTTCTTGAGGACCTTCGAGAGCACCCCGTCCTCGGGAGCGGGCAGCTCGACGGTCGCCTTGTCGGTCTCGATGGTCACCAGCACATCGTCGCGCGCGACCGGATCGCCCTCGGACTTCAGCCACTCGCCGATCTGCACCTCGGTGATCGACTCGCCGACACTCGGCACCTTCAGCTCTGTCGCCATTCAAACCTCGTGATCATTCGAACGACTGCCCGAGGAGGATCGCCTGCTCGAGACGGTGACTGCTCGCGGATCCCGTCGCCGGGCTCGCGGACTCCGGCCGGAAGACACCCTCGAAACGGAATCGATCGCGGATCTCCGGCGGCAGCTTCATGCACATGAAACGCCAGGGCCCCATATTCTCCGGCTCTTCCTGCACCCAGAGAACCCTCGTCCCGTCCGGATATCCCGCCAGCGCCGCGGCGAGGTCCGTGGCGGGAAACGGATAGAGCTCCTCGACGCGGATTATCGGCACGTCCGCCTGCTCCCGCTTCTCTCGCTCCTCGTCGAGCTCGTGATAGATCTTCCCCGAGCAGAGGATCACCCGCGAGACATCGCCGCCGGTGACGTTCGCGTCGGAAATCACCTTCGAGAAGCCGCCGGAGGCCAGGTCGTCGAGCGTCGAGACGGCGCGCGGGCTGCGCAGCATGCTCTTCGGCGTCATGATGACGAGCGGCTTGCGCCAGCGTCGCAGCGCCTGTCGCCGGAGCAGGTGGAAGTACTGCGCCGGCGTCGTCGGGTACGCGACCTGTATGTTGTCCTCGGCGCACTGCATCAGGAAGCGCTCGAGACGGGCGCTCGAGTGCTCCGGTCCCATGCCCTCGAAGCCGTGCGGCAGGAGCATGACGATGCCGCTGAGGCGGCGCCATTTGTCCTCGGCGCTCGAGATGAACTGATCGATGATCACCTGCGCCGCGTTGACGAAGTCGCCGAACTGTGCCTCCCACAGCACGAGGCCGTCGGGACAGTCGAGGCTGTAGCCGTACTCGAAACCGAGCACGCCGGCCTCCGACAGCGGGCTGTTGTGGATCTCGATCGGCGCCTGGTCCCCGGAGAGCCCCGTGAACACCAGGTGCGGGCGACCGTCCCGGTGGTCGTGGAGGACGGCGTGGCGCTGGCTGAACGTGCCGCGCCGGCTGTCCTGACCGGTGAGGCGAATCCGCACTCCCTCGACGTTCAGGCTCGCGAACGCGAGCGCCTCGCCCGCGGCCCAGTCGAGCGGCTTCTCGCCCTCGGCCATCTTCCGGCGAATCGCCAGGAAGCGCTCGATCTTCGGATGCGGCTCGAAGTCGTCGGGCAATCGCGTCATGCGATCGAGCAGATCGGCGAGCCGCTCGCGCGCGATCCGCGTCGCCGCCTCGTCCGCCGCGTCGACGCCGCCACCGAAGTAGCCCTTCCAGATCCCGGTGGTCTCCGGGGGCGCCGCCGAGTAACCCTCTTGCTGGACCTCGCCGAGCGCTCTCTCGAGCCGCTCGCGGCGCTCCTCCGAGATGGTGTCGGCCTCCTCGCGCTCGACCCCGCCGAGCTTGAGCAGGTGCTCGAGGTAGCCGTCGCGGACGGAGGTCCGCTTCTCGATGGCGCGGTACATCGCTGGCTGGGTGAAGGCCGCCTCGTCGGACTCGTTGTGCCCGCGGCGGCGGTAGCAGTACATGTCGATGATGACGTCGCGGCGGAACTCGGCGCGGAAGTCCATGGCGAGCTGGATCACCTGCGCGACCGCCTCGGGGTTCTCGCCGTTGACGTGGAAGATCGGGATCTGCAGCATCTTCCCGACCGCCGTCGCGTAGTTGCTCGAGCGCCCCTCCGCCGGCGTCGTCGTGAATCCGAGCTGGTTGTTGACGACGACGTGGATGGTGCCGCCGACCGTGTAGCCGTCGAGCCGCGAGAGGTTGAGCGTCTCCTGCACGATCCCCTCGCCGGCGAACGCCGCGTCGCCGTGGATGAGGATCACCATGCCGCGGCGCCGCCCCAGATCCCCGGCGCGGTCCTGCTTGGCGCGCATGCGACCGAGCGCGACGGTGTTGACGAACTCCAGGTGGCTCGGGTTGAAGCAGAGCGAGATGTGGACGCTCCGGCCGCACGCCGCCGCCCAGTCGGTGCTGTGGCCGAGGTGGTACTTGACGTCGCCGCCACCGAGGTGACGGTGCGGATCGGCGTCCTCGAACTCGGTGAAGATCTGCTGCGGGCTCTTTCCCATGATGTTCGCGAGGACGTTGAGACGGCCGCGGTGCGCCATCCCCATGACGATCTCGTCGATCCCCTGCTCGCCGGCGCGCTCGATCGCCAGGTCGAGGAGCGGGATGAGGCTCTCGGCGCCCTCCAGGGAGAAGCTCTTCGCGCCGGTGAACTTCTTCTGGATGAAGTCCTCGAAGATCACCGCGTCGGTGAGCTTCGTGAGGATCCGCAGCTGCTCCTCCCGTCCGAGCTCGATGCGGTTGCGCGTCGACTCCATGCGGTCGCGCAGCCACCAGCGCACGCCGAGCTCGTCGATGTGCATGTACTGGACGCCGATCGATCCGCAGTAGGTCTCGCGCATGTGCTCGAGGACGTCGCGCACGGTGCGCACGTTGGCGCCCGGGATCGTCGTGCTGGAAACGGTGCGCTCGAGCTCGTCGATCCGGATGCCGTAGCAGGACGGCTCGAGCTCGACCGGCTCCGGCCGCGGCATCTCGAGCGGGTCGAGCCTGGCGATCATGTGCCCGCGGACACGGTACGCGCGGACCAGCTGGTCGACGCGGTCCTGGAGCTCGACGTCCGCGACGGTGCCTCTCGGATGCGACACGGCGACGCGCGACGTGTCTGTCGCGGCGCCGTTCGGCGGGTTGAAGATGCTCTATGCGCCGAGCGACGGCGCTGGCCGCCAGCCGGGCGCCGGACGATCTTCCGCGGGCAGCGACTCGAAGTACCGGCGCCAGTGCTCCGGCAGCGAGCCGGGATCGTCGAGATAGCGGCCCTGGAGCTCTTCGAGAAAGGCCAGATTGGCGGCGTCGGGCAGGTTATCGGCCGGCATCGATGACTCTCCGTGTGATTCGCGTCCCGCCGACTGGCGGGCAGAACGACAGTTTTCCCCAGAGTGTTATACTACCTCGCCGACACGGCGGTCAAAAGACACGGGTTCGACAGCCGCGACCGCCGGCCCGACAAGCGGGAGAGCGAGCCGTGGCATTCACTCGCGTCGCGTCGACGACGGACATCCCGGAAGGTACCGGAAAGTCGATTCGCATCGAGGGCCAGGAGATCGCCGTCTTCAACCTCGACGGCGAGTTCCACGCCATCCACGACGTCTGCCCGCACATGGGCGGCCCGCTCGGCGAGGGCACGCTCGAGGGCGAGCACGTCGCCTGCCCGTGGCACGGCTGGCTCTTCTGCGTCAAGACCGGAAAGTTCGCGATGAACCCGAACGCGGGCGTCGGCACGTACCGGGTCCGCGTCGAGGGCGAGGACATCCTGGTCGACCTCTCGGGCTGACTCTCGTACCCGTACCCGTACCCGTTCCCGTTCCCGTTCCCGTTCCCGTGCCCGTGCCCGTTCCCGTGCCCGTGCCCGGGCCCGTCCTCGTCCTCGTCCCTCGTCCTCGAGGGCTCTGGTTGCGGGGTCTGATGACCGATTCCGATGGCCGATTCCGATTCCGATTCCGATGACCGATACCGACTCCGACTCCGATGCCGATTCCGATGCCGACTCCCACGTGCGCAGCGTTTTGTGCGTCACCCGAACTCCGGCCCCGTGATGGCCACGATCAGGTCCGGTGACCCTCCCGGGGGTGCGGCGCCGTGGCGCGGGTTGCGCACCATGCGTGTCAGCAGGCGCTCGACGCGGAGGCCGATGCGGTCGAGGTGGGCGCGGGTCGGCGTTTCGCGGAAGACGTCGACCGCGATCGGGTGGCCGGTGAGTCGGCTCATCGCGGTCTCGAGCAGGGCGATGCCGGCCGATGGGTCGGTCGCGACGCACGGGCCGAGCTGGGTGAACCTCGAGCCGCGTCGCGCCAGCAGGTAGCCCGCGATGCCCGCGGGGCCGTCGAGGACGAGGGCGAGGTCGGGCGTGCGGGCGGCGAGGCGCTCGAGGAGGAGTGTGCGATTCGCGCCGAACGCGTCACGGTCGATCGTCGCGATCGCCGGCATGTCGCTCGCCGTGAGCGCGCGGCACGCCGGGTGCGCCTCGAGGCCCGCGGGCGCGTCGCCGATGAGGCGCTCGAGCTCGCCGATCGCTTCGAAGCCGTGTCCCTCGTAGACCCCACGTCCCTCGGGAGTGGCGTCGAGCGCCGGCGTTCTGCCGACCTCCTCGAGGAACGCCTTGGCGCGGAGGAAGACCTCGGTGCCGAGACCGCGACGGCGCCGCGCCGGATCGACGAGCACCAGCCCGACCCAGCCGAAGTCCCCGTCGTAGGGGAGCGCGGTCGACGTCGCCACCACCTCGCCGTCCTCCTCGATGGCGAAGCAGCCGTCCGGCGCGAGCTCGAGGAACGTCCGCCAGTCCTCGACCGTCTGGTTCCAGCCGGCGGCGTCCTTGAGTCGCATCGCCGCCGGCAGGTCGGACTCGTCGAGTCGGCGTGTTCGGGGCGAGGGTGTCATCGGTTTTCCTGCGCCACCATTGTATTATGGGCGGCGCGATTTCGACGGGTCTCCGCCAGCGTTCCCGTGCCCGCGGTTCGGGGACGGGAACGGGTACGGGGACGGGAACGGGGACGGGGACGGGATGCGAGTCACCGATATCGAGTGCCATGTGTTGCTGGTGCCTGACCTCGACACCGGCGCGACCTCCTCCGCGCAGGACGAGATCGTCGTCCTCGTCCACACCGACGAGGGGATCACCGGCGTGGGCGAGACCGACGTCAACCCGTGGATCGCGCGCGCCTGCATCGAGGCGCCGAGCACGCACACCATGGGGCTCGGCCTCCGTGACATGCTGATCGGCGAGGACCCGCTCGGCGATCCCGAGGCGCTCTGGGAGAAGCTCTACGTCGGCAGCGCCATGAACGGACGGCGCGGCGCGTTGATCTGCGCCATCGGCGCGCTCGACATGGCCCTCTGGGACATCCGCGGCAAGGCCGCCGGCAAGCCGTGCTGGCAGCTCCTCGGGGAGAGGGCGCGGGAGAGCATCGTGCCGTACGCGTCGCTGCAGCCGTCGGGCGACACCTTCGAGGCGTACCGGGACTCGCTGGTCGAGTGGGCGCAGCGCGCGCGCGAGATCGGCTTCACGGCGGCGAAGCTCGAGGTGACCCTCGGCGGGCCGTACCGTCACTGCGGGCTCTCGGAGCCCGACGAGAAGGTGACCGAGGTGGTCGCGGCGTGCCGCGCCGCCGTCGGACGCGAGTTCACGCTGCTCGTCGACGTCCAGTACGCGTGGTCCGATGCCGACGTCGCGTTGCGCACCCTCCGCGACTGGGTCGACCTCGACATCTACTTCATCGAGACGCCGCTCCAGATCGACGACCTCCGCGGGTACGCGAAGCTCCACCACGAGGCGCCGATGGCCATCGCCGCGGGCGAATGGCAGACGACGCGCTTCGAGTTCATCGACCTGATGGACATCGGCCTCGTCGACGTCGCGCAGCCGGACGTCGGGCGAGTCGGCGGGCTCACCGAGGCGCGACGCGTGTGCGATCTCGCCGCGGAACGCGGCCGGCGAATCGTGCCGCACTGCTGGAAGACCGGCATCGGCGTCGCGGCCACCGCTCACCTCGCCGCGGTGACGCCGCACTGCCCGTTCATCGAGTACCTCCCCCCGACACTCTGCGACTCGCTGCTGCGCAAGGAGCTCGCCGACGACGGACTCGAGATCGTCGACGGTCGCATCACGCTGCCGCGGAAGCCGGGGCTGGGCATCGAGCTCCACGAGGACGCACTGCGACGGTTCCGCGCCGAGTGAAGGCGGGAGGTCAGACGATTCAGAAGGAAGGGAGGAAACTCAGGAAGGCAGTCCTCACGTCGGCGCGGGCCGACACCCAGAAACGATGAAAATGGCACGATGAACCACAGAGGCACAGAGGACACGGAGGACGCACAGAGGGGCGCCTTCGGCCTGCGATAGACCCTCGACTGCCCAAATCGCAAGTGCCAGCGGCAGCGCGAGTTGGCCCCGAATTCTCGAAGCAGGAAACGGAAGGATTGAAGGGGTTGAGTTTCGTGAGCTTCTCTCGCTCGCCGAATTGAGTCCAGAAACACGCTGTCGCCGATTCCCCTGCGTTCCCTTCTCTCTCCTTTTCTTTTCCTGACTTCCTCTTCTTCCTGCTTTCCTTATAGATCCGGCGCAGAGTTTCGCTCGCCGACTCGAGCAGCCCTTCGGGACCGGGACCGGGACCGGGACCGGGCACGGGACCGCGCGGTCAGAAGCTCAACGAATCTCCCACGCCGAGCGCGACGCCGCGCATGCCCATTTTGCTCACCGCCCGCGCAAAGGCCTCGCCGTCCTGGGCGATGAGGTCGAACGTGTTGTAGTGGCACGGGACGACGACCGGCGCACCGATCAGCTCGGCGGCGTACAGCGCGTCGTCCGGACCCATGGTGAAGTTGTCGCCGATCGGCAGGATGGCGACGTCGATCTTGTTCCGCTTGCCGATCAGCGCCATGTCGCCGAACAGGCCGGTGTCGCCCGCGTGGTACACCGTCTTGCCGCCGGTGGTGATCAGCGCGCCCGCCGGCATGCCGCCCGCCGCCACCAGCTTTCCGTCGGCGCCGGTCCACGCGCTGCCGTGGAACGCCTGCACGAACTTGACGCGGCCGAAGGGGAAGTCGTGCGCCCCGCCGATGTGCTGCGCGTGCGCCTCGCACCCGAGCTCCTGCATGTGCGTGGCGAGCTCGAACGTGGCGATCACCGTGGCGCCGTTCTTTTTGGCGATCGGCGCGGCGTCCGCGATGTGGTCGTCGTGTCCATGGGTGAGCACGATCCAGCCAGCCTCGATGTCATCGGGGCGCACCTCCGCCACGGGATTCCCGGAGAGGAACGGGTCGACGATGATGCCGTGGTCACCGTTCTCGATGAGGAACGTCGCGTGACCGAGCCAGGTGAGGGATGGCATGGGGGGACTCCTTTTGTTACGTTCTCGTTGTGATGTTCGACGGCCGGCGAGCCAGCCGCTCGGGACCGGGACAGGGGACCCACACATGATAGCCGCGGGGAATGCCAGGTGAAGCTCGACCTTCGGGAGCCTCTGACGGCGCTGATCGTCGTCGACGTGCAGCGGGATTTCTGTCCCGGTGGCGCGCTGGCCGTTCCCGACGGGGACGCCGTCGTGCCGCTGCTCGCGCGGGCGGCGGAGGTCTTTCGGGCCGCGGGGTTGCCGGTCGTGTACACGCGCGACTGGCATCCGCCCGATCACTGCTCCTTCGCGGCGCAGGGAGGGCCATGGCCGCCGCACTGCGTCGCCGGGAGCGCCGGCGCGGGATTTCACCCGCGGTTGCGGGTCGCCGATGACGCGTGGGTCGTCTCGAAGGCGACGCGGACCGATCGCGACGCCTACTCCGGCTTCGACGGGACGGGACTCGCCGAGGAGCTTCGCCGGCGCGACGTCCGCCGGGTGGTCGTCGGCGGTCTCGCCACCGATTACTGCGTCAAGTCGACCTCCGTCGACGCCGTCGAGTCGGGCTTCGAGACCCTGCTCCTCGAGGACGCCGTCCGCGCCGTCGAGGTCGAGCCCGGCGACGGCGAGCGGGCGCTCGGGGCGATGCGCGACGCCGGGGTCAGGACGATGCGAGTCGCCGACCTGGAGGGGTGAGCGGGGGAGGAGCAATTCCGACGCCGCCTCTGCCTTCGAGTCGTTCTTGGTGTTGGCCAGTTCTCGAGGACGAGGACGAGGACGAGCACGGGACCGGGTCCGGGACCGGGGACGAGAGACGCCCGCCGCTGGAAATCCCCACCCCCTCCGGGTTACCTTTTCCCGATCATCGGTCACCGGGTCGGGAGGGCGTCATGAGCGAGACCAGACACTCGCTGATTCCGTGCTGCGTCGCCGAGTTCATCGGCACGTTCATCCTGATCTTCCTCGGCTGCGGCGCCGTGCACACGGCGGTGACGACGGGGGCGTTGCAGGGGGCCTGGCAGGTGGCGGCGGTGTGGGGGTTCGCGGTGTGCCTGGCGATCTACGTCGTCGGGCGCATCAGCGGCGCGCACATCAACCCGGCGATCACTCTCTGCCTCGCGGTGTGGAGCGGCTTCCCGCGGCAGCGCATCCTGCCCTACTGGGCCGCTCAGCTCCTCGGCGCGGCGACCGCGGCGGTGTTTCTCTACATGATCTTCGCGGGGACCATCACGCGCTACGAGCTCGACAACATGATCACGCGCGGCGCCCCGGGGAGCGAGGTCACCGCCGCGATGTACGGCGAGTACTTCCCGAACCCGACGGTCAAGATCCACGATCCGTCGCGTGCCGTGGCCCACCAGAACCTCGGGGTCGCGGGCGCCATGCTCGCCGAGATCCTCGCGACGGCCTTCCTCGCGCTCTGCGTCCTCGCGCTCACCGATTTCAAGAACCGCGGCGTCCCGGGCGCCAACCTGGCGCCGTTCTTCATCGGCATGACGGTGGCGGTGCTCGTCGCGGTCTTCGGTCCGATGACCCAGGCCTGCCTCAATCCGGCGCGCGACTTCGGCCCGCGCATCGTCGCCTATTTCGCGGGCTGGGACAGCATCGCGCTCGGCACGCGCGGGTTCGGATCGACGCTGCTCGTCTACCTCGTCGCCCCGCTGAGCGGCGCCGTGCTCGGCGGCGCGCTCTACAGCGGCGTGCTGCGACCCGCGCACGAGCGCGCCGCGGCCGGCGACTGATCGGTCCCGCTCACCGTCCGCCCGGTCAGCGCTCGCCCCCACCGCGCTCGCCCCCACCGCGCTCGCCCCCA
>JBFFXF010000028.1:0-39750 GCA_041569895.1 Planctomycetota bacterium
CGCAGGTCCGACCCAGGTTGACTTCCGAGGGGTGCGCCCGACCCCGGGTCGCGGTCGAGAAATCAACCTGGGTCAGGTATCGCGGGGCAGGGCGATCGCTGTAACTCGTTCCGTGGCCGGCGGCTTCAATTTCACGGTCCGACCCCGGGTCGGAGGTGGTCGGTCCGACCCCGGGTCGGAGGTGGTCGGTCCGACCCCGGGTCGGAGGTGGTGCCCGGCGGTGGGTCCGACCCCGGGTCGGAGGTGGTGCCCGGCGGTGCCCTGACCCTGGCGGTGCCCTGACCCTGGGTCAGGCGTCGCGAGGCTGAGCGATTGCTGTAACTCGATCCGCGGGCAGCGGATTCGATCTTTCGAGCTGACCCCGGGTCCGGGCGTCCCCGGCTGCGAAGATTAACCTGGGTCGGGGTGTGGGGGTGTGGTGGTGTCGCGGCGGGAACCCTGTTACAGTGGCGGCCGTCAGGAGATACGTCGAGCTGACCACGGCGGCGTGTGCGATGGGCTACGATTTCTCGATTCACCGGCTGCGGCGCGGGGACTGGGAGTTCCCCTTCAGCTTCGTCGACACGGACGAGCCGGCGATCGCCGACCTCTTCGAGCGGTTCGAGCCGCGTGATCCGCTCTGGGCCGCCCTCGACGGCTGTCCGCTCCTGGTGCGCGACGAGACATCCCCGTCGCTCGCGTGGCGGTTCAAGTCGCCGGCCTCCTACACGCGCATCTCGCCGGTCTTCGACGCGCCGGTCGACGACGAGGAGGTCCGCTCCTACTTCGCGGCGATCAAGGCGGATCCGGCCTCGGCGCTCGGGCGATACGAGGAAATGGTGAAGAGACAGAGCGAGCATCCGGTGCTCGGGCTCGACGTCGATGTCGGCGGCCCGTGGGAGGAGATCGCCGAGGTGTTCGCCCACCTGGCCGCCGTTTTCGACCGCCTGACGATCCTCGACCGGCAGAAGGGCCTCGCGCACGACGAGACATCGTTTCGCGAGCTGTGCGAGAGCGTCTCCGGCGGCGGAGCAGGGTAGCCCAACCCGGGTGGGCGTGAGGAGGCGGTCGGAGCAGGGATGATCGCGGCCGAACCTTCAGGGCAACTCGCCCTCGGCGAGCAACGGCAGTCCGTGCCAGACCCTGAAGCGGTTCTCGCCCTTTCCGAGGGACTGCAACGGCCCGGGGACGGCCGTTCCGTCCTGCGGCACGGGTCGGCTCTCGAAGTCGTGGTCGATCCGCGGGTGGCCGGTCGAGCCGATGGCGCGCGGATCGAACGGCACGGTCACGCTCAACTCGAGCGAGCGCCGGTCGTACAAGACCCTCATGCCCTCACGCGTCACGCTCTGGCTGTCATTCTGCTGGCCGTGGAACGACCAGAACGCTCGCCACTCGTCGAGGGTCAGAGCCACTTTCGCGCCGCCGTGCAGGGCCTCGGGACCGTCGGTCCCGACCTCGCCGCGGACCAGCGCGAAGAACTCCTGCGGCTTCCACGGCGACGGCCTGTCCGAGGCGCTGTTGATCAGGAAGGTGCGCGCGCCGGCCGCCGCGTCGTAGACGTTGTGATCCAGGCGCTGCGGGCCGCTGCGGTGCGACGGATAGTTGATATCGAGCATCACCCTGTGGCTGACGAACAGGTTGTTGTAGAGCGAGTGGTATCCGGTCCTGGTTCGCGCCGTGACCTGGTAAATGTAGGCCCCCTGCCCGTACTTCGCGTCCGGCGGACTGTTCGCGAAGAGGTTGTGCATGACGGTCGATCCCGACGCGTCGTGCACGTAGAACTGGATGGCGCGATTCCCCACGACGATGTTGTGATCGACGAGCGCCGCGTCGAACTTGTAGTCGCTCATCTCCAGAAAGATGCCGCGCGCGCCGTTGTTGACCACGACGTTCCGGGTGACGCGCGTGCCGGGAAACTGGTTGTCGAGCCAGATGCCCTCGCAGCGCGGGTTGTCGGCGACGTAGTTGCGCTCGATCAGACCGTCGCGGATGAAGTGGCTCTTGATCCCGGCGTGCTCGTAGCGTTTCGGCCCGACGAAGCCGAGCGTGTTGTTTCGCAGGATGACGTTGCCGCGAATGATCACGCGAGTGCTCCCCGAGCCGATGATGCCGGCCGATCCGTTGTCGACGAGGTAGTTCCTCTCGATGACGTTGTCGCTGCCCGACGGCGCCCCGCCGATCCTGACCGGGTCGCGCTCGTTGTCGCCCCCGCCGGCGCCCATGTCGAGCGCGACGGTGTTCGCGTGACGGATGATGTTGTCGCGCACGATCCAGTGGTGTCCGCCGCGCAGCCCGAGCGCGCCCGCCTGCGCCCACTTCGGCGTGTTCCAGAAGTTGGTGGGATACTGGTTGCCGCAGTGCTCGAGCACGAAGCCCTCGACGATGATGTGTCCCAGGCCCTGGACGTGCGGCGCGAAGATGCGCCGGCGGGTGGCGATCTCGACCTGCTGCCCGGCCGGATCGAGAGCGCCGAAGTTGACGTAGATCCGCCCCGTCTCCCGTGAGGACGCCCCCTCGCCGCGGACGAAGGTCCAGCTCCGGGGCTCTCGCTCGACCTCTCCGAGGAAGGGCCGTTGCGTCCAGGGCGCGCCGTTGATGATCACCTGGCCGCACGTGTAATTGAGCTCCGGATCGCCGCGCTGGAAGCGTTCCGCTTCCGGCTTGCCGTCGCGACCGTGCGGCGTGGAGGCGAGCTCGACCAGAAACGGATTGGCGCTGTCGACGTAGACGTCGTCGTCGAAGAGCGCCGGGTCGGGCGTCGCGAAGAATACCGAGCCCGCGTGGCGACGCCAGCCCGGACGCCAAGCCTCCGAACCGCGAATGAACACCGCGCCGAGCTTCTCGCCACGGTAGGTGATCGGCCGGCCCGGAGCTCCGCCTCGCGGCGGCGTCACGCGCTCGCGATAGATGCCGGCGCGCACGAGAATCGTGTCGCCCGGCATCGCCATCTCCGCGGCGCTCGAGATGGTGCGCAGCGGACTCGCGGCGGTCGCCGGAGCGCCGTCGTCTCCATCGGGCGCGACGACGAGGGTGCGGCCGTTCGCGGCGGCCGGGACAGCGAGGCACAGCGCGAGGGCAATGCAGATTCGGGGACCGTTCACGCCGCGGATGATCACGGATCGGAAAGAGATTGTCGAGCCCGGGAGCCCGGACCCTTGAGGCAGGGTTGGCTCGAATCACCGAAACCGCCCCGCAGGTGACGGGAGCCGGTCACCGATGGAGAATGGGTCAGACGATGAAGATCCTCGTTTACGGAGCCGGCAACATTGGCAGACTCTATGCAGCTCTGCTCCAGAAATCCGGACAGGACGTCTCCATCCTGGCGAGAGGGAGGCGTCTCGCCGAGATCCGTGAGCACGGGATCCGTCTTGAAGAATTCGGCAGCGGAAAACAGAGCGTGACGCGCGTCAGGACCGTCGAGCGGCTGGACGTCGGGGATGAATACGACCTCGTCCTGGTCGTCCTGCCCAGGAACCATGTTTCCGAAGTGCTGCCCGGACTGGCCGCGAACCGCCGATCTCCCAGCGTCATGTTCTTCGGGAACAACGCCGCCGGCCCGGGCGAGATGATCGAGGCGCTCGGCCGCGAGCGAGTCCTGCTCGGGTTTCCCGGCGCCGCCGCGATCGCCCACGGTGACAGCCTCCGCTACCTCATTCTCGCGGCGAGGGAACAGCCGACGACGATCGGAGAGCTCGACGGCAGCGAGTCCCGGCGGATCAGAGCGATTGCGGACGCTTTCCGAGCCGCCGGGTTTCCCGTGTCGATCTCCTCGAACATCGACGCCTGGCTGAAGACGCACGCAGCCGAGATCAGTCCTACGGCGAACGCACTGTACATGGCGGGAGGTGATGTCCGCCGGCTGGCGCGTACTCGCGACGCGCTGCTGCTGATGCTCCGTGCCATCCGCGAGGGATACCGAGTCCTCGCTGAACACGGCATTCCCGTCACACCGAAGAGCCACAGGATCTTCCAATGGCTTCCCGAACCGCTGCTCCTCGTCCTGATGAGACGCAGGGTCGAAAGTGATGCGACGAGCATCAAAATCGGCCACGCGCTCGGAGCGCGGAGCGAGATGAAGACCATCGCCGACGAGCTCCGCGCCCTGGCCGAGACGACGTCTGCTCCCACTCCGGCCATCGACCGCCTGTCTCGGTATCTCGACCCGAGCGCACGACCTCTCGCCGACGGCAGTGCCGACCTGCCCGTGAGGTGGGGTGGAATCTGGATCGTGTGTGGCATCGTGGCCGTGGCGGTCCTGATCTGGGCGCTCTGGCGATGGGTGATATAATTCTGGACCTGCCCATCCTTGCCGCGGTTGAGGCTGGAGGAAAGCAGATGGACGACAAGGCCGAGATCGTCGCCGATGGGCGAGAACGAGCCATGGACGGCTCCGTCGACCGGATCCGCGCCGAGGTTGAGGCGAAGTACGCCGAGGAGCTGAGGACCGCGGGCTTCTGGAAGCGGCGACGCATTCGACAGAAGATCGAGCGCGAGATCGAGAAACGACTGGAACGGATCGCGCCGAAGACCGGGCTCTACTGACCGAATAACGCTGCCTACGGCAGATACACCACGCGGACCGTTCTCACGTCGGCCGGCGCCTCGAACTTCGTCAGCGGCACGATCTGGATCCGCACCTCGTCGGGGTCCTTGAGGTGCTCCGGGAGCAAGTAGACCTCGAG
The DNA here is from genome assembly GCA_041569895.1 of Planctomycetota bacterium. GTDB lineage: Bacteria > Planctomycetota > UBA8108 > UBA8108 > JACQVS01 > JBFFXF01. The sequence goes on from JBFFXF010000028.1 coordinate 4,662, forward strand.
GGTCCTCTCCTTGGTGTCGTACGCGTGGAACGCCACATCCTGTTTCCACACGGTGAGGCCGAGCGTGACGATGTCCTTGCTCTCCTCGAGCACGCGGCCCTCGAGCGCGCCCGGCGTCTTGACTCCGGCGGGCGCGTGGTAGAAGAACGCCACGGTCGCCTTCGTCTCGTTCAGATTGAGCGCACGGAGGGGAACCGCCCTCTCGTGGAGGCCGCGCCACGCGGCGCCGACCATCGCCAGCAGGGTCACGCTGCCGTCGGCGGAGAGCTTGCGCACCCGTGGAATCCAGGACTGCGGCCGTCCGGGCTCCGCGTGCCAGAACTCGAGCACGTAGACGTCGTCGTCCTTCACCGCGATGCCGGTCGGCGTCCACGAGTCCTCCGAACGGAGCGCCACGTCGATCTTCCCGTCCTGCGTGATCCGGAGCACCGCCTGACACGCCATCGCGGCGACGTAGAGCGTCCCGTCGGTGGTGACGTCCAGGCCCCGGAGGATCGGCCCGCCGCGGTGATCGGGGCCATGGACGCACCCCGGCACCTTGATCTCACCGGCGATCAGCGACACGGTTCCGCCGGCGTCGATGCGCCGCACGGCCTCCTTCTCGGTGTAGCAGAGCGTGCCGTCGCTTGCCGCCGCCAGTCCGTGGATCCAGAGCGCCTTCCACGGCGTGTTGTCGGGAGAGATCTCGATCGAGAGCGGCAACGTCGCGACCTCGGTCGGCTGTCCGCCGGGCGCCAGTCGCTTGACGTGCACGCGCTCGTCGGTCCCGGCCTCCGGGTAGTAGAGATTGCCGTCGGGCCCCACGGCGATCGGAAAGCTGGTGGCGCTCAGCAGCGTCGGCGATCTGCCCACGGGCTGGATCTCGGCGTCGCCGTACCGTATCACACCCGGCCGCATCTGCTCGAGATAGCGCGGCCAGCGCTGCTCGATAAAATCTCCGCGCGCGTCGAGCGCCAGAAAGTGATTGCCGTGACCTTCGTGGCGAACCAGCCGGCCCTTCGCGTCGATCCTCCAGAGACCGACGCCGGTGTGGCTGAAGTACACCTGGCCATCGCGATCGACGACGATACCCGAACCCGGGTGCGCGAGAGCGCCGTCGAAGGCCGCGAATGACACCACGAGCACAAGTCGGACGATGGCGGTGATGGAACGCATGGCGTCTCCTTCGCGGTCGGAAGCGAGCTACTCAGAGGTGAGCACGCCGTCGATCGAGTGCGCGAGCGGACGGAGATCTCCGATACGACTGACGAGAGCCTCGAGGGCCGCGACGACTCCTCCAGGATAGCTCCGCGCCCGAGGGACACAAGCGGCAGCGTGGTTGCCGGCGTCGGTCGGTCCGGCACGGGCGACCGAGCGTTGCGAACTCGACCCCACACTCGGCTCCGGCGCGCGGCTGGCGGCACATCCTTTGCGCCTTGATGCCTGCGAAGAGTCGTCAGGGCCGTTTATCATCACAGGAGGCTGCCATGTCCGTCGCGAAAGTGATCGAGATCAGCGCGTCGTCGCCGGAGAGCTTCGAGGATGCCATTCGCCAGGGGATCCACCGTGCAGCTGACAGCGTGGACGACATCCGGGGCGCCTGGGTAAAGGGGCAGAAAGTGATTGTCGACCAGGGCAAGATCAAGGAGTATCGGGTCGACATGAACGTGACGTTCGTCGTCCACGAGTGACCGCTGACGAGATCGCCACCCGTCTGGCGCGTTTTTTTGCGGAGGGGCGGGAAAACATCGCGCGCGATCGCGTTTCGATGGTGACCGATGACGGGAGCGGGGCCACGCACACAGGAGCACGTGACATGAAGGCGAACTGGATGAAACCGTTCTTCCTGATTGCGGGGGCCTACGACGGCCTGCTCGGACTGGTCTTCTTCGCGGTGCCGGGGAGAGTCTTCGCCTTTCACGAGGTCGAGCCTCCGAATCACTTCGGCTACGTCCAGTTCCCCGCGCTTCTGCTCATCATCTTCGCCATCATGTTCTTCCGCATCGCCTCGGACCCGGTCAAGCATCGGGAGCTCATCCTGTACGGAGTCGGCCTGAAGCTGGCCTACTGCGGACTGGCATTCGGGTACGACCTCACGACGGGCATCCCATCGATGTGGATCCCGTGGGCGTGGGCGGACCTCGTCTTCCTCGTCCTGTTCGCCATCGCGTGGGTGAAAACGATGCCCGCGCGGGGCGCCGAGGGCGTCGGGGATGGCTGAGAGGCTCCCACAGCTTCGACCCGGGGTCTCTCGGCTCCGGCGTTGACGGCGCCCCGATTTCACCGCTAGTATGCGGGTGCGTGGTCCCCTTCCCCCGAACATCACACTGAAAGGCTCCGGTCATGAAGGCGCGCCGTCTCGCGGCAGGAACGTGTCGTCTCGCTGTGTTGGTGGTGGTGGTCGGCGTCGGTGTGTTCTGCGCCGGGGAGCTCGCTGCTGGCGAGCCGGGCGCCACGGCGCGGCAGCGCGTTCACCCCGTGCTCATCCGGAACGAGCACAATGCGCTGATGCGTCTGACGATCCGGGTCGAGGAGGCCGGCACTCGCGTCACCTCGTTCACGTTCCGGCTCGAGGGCACCGACGATCCGGGGGACGTCGAGTCGTTCCGGGTCTTCTCGACCGGAGAGAAGACGGGGTTCTCGTCGGCGACGGCGTTCGGCGAGGCCTCCGAGTCGACCGACCCGCTCGTCTTCCGCGCGGACCAGGAGCTGCAACCCGGAGCGAACGTCTTCTGGCTCTCCTGCCGGCTGAGCGACACGGCCGACCTCGCGCACCGGGTGGACGCGGTGTGCGAGGCGATCGAGACCTCCGCCGGCACGATCGTGCCCCGCGACGAGACGCCCGGCGTTCGCAAGCGCATCGGCATCGCGCTCCGAAAGCACAACGACGACGGCGTGCACACCTACCGCATACCGGCGCTGGCCACGTCACGGAGCGGCACGCTGCTCTGCGTCTACGACATGCGGCGACGTCGCTCCCGCGATCTGCAGGAGGACATCGACATCGGCCTCAGTCGCAGCACCGACGGCGGCCGCACGTGGGAGTCGCCGCGAGTGATCATGGACATGGGCGAATACGGCGGCCTGCCGCAGGAGCAGAACGGCTGCAGCGACCCCGGCATCATCGTCGACCCGCAGACCGGCGAGATCTTTTGCTTCGCCGTCTGGATGTGGGGCAGGCCGGGCAAGCACCAGTGGAGCGAGGGCGGATCGGAGCCCGGCTTCGAGATCGGCAAGGCGGCGCAGTTCCTGATGGTCCGCTCGAGCGACGACGGCCTCACCTGGAGCCGGCCCCTGAACCTGACGCGCGCGCTCAAGAAGAAGGAGTGGATCCTGCTCGCCCCGTCGCCGCAGCAGGGGATCGCGCTCTCGGACGGCACGCTGGTGATGCCGATCGAGGGTCGCGACGAGGCCGACCGGCGGTTCTCGACCGTGATGATCAGTCGTGATCACGGCGCCTCGTGGACCGTCGGCGGCGCCGGGGCGACCGGCAACACCGAGTGCCAGGTGGTCGAGCTCGGTGACGGCTCGCTCCTGCTCAACGCGCGCTCGAGCCGGCCGACAAAGGTGCGCTCGGTGTACGTCACCACCGACCTCGGCAAGACCTGGCGCCCGCACGAGACGCACCGCCGCGCGCTCATCGAGCCCAACTGCAACGGCAGCCTCTATCGCTTCGATTACGACGAGGACGGACAGCGGAAGTCGATCCTGCTCTTCGCCAATCCGCACTCTCGAACGGGGCGTGACCACCACACCATCCAGGTGAGCTTCGACGAGGGACGCACCTGGCCGGAGAAGCACCGGCTGCTCCTCGACGAGGGCCGCGGTCGCGGCTATCCGAGCATCAGCCGAGTCGACGACCGCCACATCGGCATCGTCTACGAGGGAAGCCAGGCCGACCTGGTGTTCGAGAGACTCTCGCTGGACGAGCTCCTGCGACGCTAAATCAGCCCGGTCGGCGGTTTCTCCGAACTCGTGCGCCCGAACCCCCGAACCCACCCCTCGGGATGTCGCCGCTCACTTCGCAGACCTCCCGACCCAGGGTCGCGGGGGCGCTCCGCCGACACCGGGTCACGCAGCGACGCAAACCCCAGGCGCCGCCGTGAGACCTCCCGACCCAGGGTCAGCCAACCGAGCCCGAAAAAATTAACCTGGGTCGGGGGGAAGCGGCTGGAAGTCCTTGTGCCGCCCCGCCTCCGCTGCTCGCAGAGCCCGAACGTGCCGAAGTCGCGGAGGCCTCCCGACCCAGGGTCGCGGCCGCGACCCGCCGCCCAGGGGTCCCACAGGGACGCAAACCCAGGCGCCGCCGCACCTTCCCCCGACCCAGGGTCAGGCGACCGGGGTCGAAAAGATTAACCTGGGTCGGGGGGGAGGGGGCTGGAAGTTGGTGTGGCTGCCTCCGTTACTCGCAGAGCCGGAACGTGCCGCAGTCGAGGGGGTCGGGGGTCGGGTCCTCGCCGCAGTCGCGGTTGCCGCCGACCTGGAACCAGCCGGTGTCCGACGGGGTCGGGGCCGGTGGCGGGCCGCCGCCCTGGAAGCTGAAGCTGAGCCCGAAGATGGCGTCCGTGATGTTGACCGCGCCCGTGTCATCCACGTCCGCCGCGTCGGAGCACGGCAGGTTGATCGGATTGCCGAGGAAGAGGTTCCCGAGGATGTTGATCCAGTCGGTGATGTTGATCAAGCCGTCGCCGTCGACGTCACCGCGGACGAAGCCGCCGACGTCGCACGGCGCTCTCCCGACGCAGTCGGGGTCGTCGCAGTCGGTGTCGCCATCGCCATCGTTGTCGATACCGTCGCCGCAGTTGATCTCCCGCGGCCCCGGCTCGAGGGTCAGCTCGCCCGGAACGAGCGGCCCGCCGGTCGAGTCCTGAAAACGCAGCCGCCACCCATGGCCGCCGCCGCCCTCGAACACCTTGACCATCACCTTCCATAGCCCCCGCGTCAGCGCCACGTCGCGGATGATGTCCTGCACCGCGTTCGGGCCACCGGTGCCGCGGCCGATGCTGTTGCACCAGATCTCGACCAGATCGCTGCCGACCGGCGCGGCGAGCACCTGGATCGAGTCGTCGCTCGCGAGGCCGATGTCGACCGTGATGTTCACCGGCACGTCGATATAGAACATGCCGTAGGACATCTGGTTGTCGCCGCCCGACACGAGGTTGTTGACGTTGAACTCATCGGTGACCCCGTCGAAGCCCGTGAACGCCTTCCACGCCGGGAAGCCGCCCGCATTGCAGTCGGGACACACCTCCGCCGGGTTGAGCCCGAGGCTCGCCGCTTCTCCGGCCGGCGGCGGACCGAAGTCCGTCTCGATCTCGTCGCCGTCCACCGGCTCGATGGCGAGCTCGGAGATCTCGCCGTCGGTGAGGTGGTCCTGCCGCATCAGCGCGCAGCCGGGTGCGGCCCCGTCCTGCTGCGCGAACGGTCCGAGGTGGAGCCAAGCTGACACGAATCCCAGATCGGTGTGCAGCTCGGTCGCCGGAATCACCGAGCACGACGGCCGCCCGAGCCCGCCGTTGTCCACGGTGATCGTCCCCGGGAAGGGGAACGCCGCCGCGGGCACGGTGAAGCTCGTCGCGTCCGCCGCCAGCGTCGCGACCTCCTCGCCGTAGACCAGGATGCGGATCGCCCCGCCGCAGCCGTCCTCGGGGTTCTCCCAGCTGACGTCGACGCCACCCTCGCCGTTCTCCGAGCAGAAGAGCCCGCGAACCGGCGGACAGCACTCCGGCGGCTCGAACCCGACCGGACGCTCGGTGCCGTGAAACACCCAGTCCGGATCGCCGTCGACGATCGCCGTGCCGAACTCGTCCTGCAGGCCGAGCCGGAACCCCCAGCCCCCGCCGCCCTGCCAGACGCCGCCGCGGATGCAGTAGACCCCCGGGCCGGGCAGCGTCACCGGAACCACGTCCTGACACGTGCCGACGCCGCGACACGTACCGAAGTTCCTGAACACCTCGACGTCGTTGATCCACACCTGCGCCGCGTCGTCGCTTCCGAGGCAGAGGTTGATGTTCACCGGGTCCTGAACGCCCGTGTACTCGACGTACGTCGCCAGCCACTGCATGTGGTTGTCGAGAGGGCCCGCGGGACCGGTTCTGAAATCCTGGTCGCCGTTCAGCGTGCCGTCGTCCCACCGATACCAGATCGGCTCGCCGACGTCGTTCGCGTTGACGCCGGGCGCCTCGGTGAGACCGCTGGAGGCGGCGACGAGCGGATCGTAGCCGAACTGCAGCTCCTCGCCCTCGACGGGATACTCGCATTCGATGAACGACGGCGCGATGAAGTTCCCCTCGCCACCGCCGCAGCCGGCGGGGTTCTGGTACGGCCCGGTCGCCAGCCAGCACCCGCCGAGGACGAGCCCCTGATCGTCGGTGCAGAACGGCGCGCACGACGCAGAGAGCCCGCTGCAGTTGGTGATGTCGACCGTGAAGCGCCCGGCGGGCAGATCGAGCGACGAGATCGTCGCCGCGGTGACGCCGGGCCCGACGGTGGCGACCGTCACGCCCCCGATCTGCACGTCGGTCTCGCAGTCGCAGGCCGGTGAGCCGGGCGGCACCGCCCACTGGACGGCGAGATCCCCGTCGGGCTCGAGCTCGCAACTGAAGTCGACCACCCGCTCGTCGCAGTCCGGACAGTCGGTGCCTCCGGGAACGGTGTCCTCGAAGTCGTCCGGACGGTTGCGGCCGTGGAAGACCCAGTCGGGGTCGCCGTCGAGGATCGCGGTGCCGAACTCGTCCTGCAGGCCGAAACGAAAACCCCAGCCGCCGCCGCCCTGCCAGACGGCGCCGCGGATGCAGTAGAGCCCGGGACCCGGAAGCGTCACGGGAATCACGTCCTGACACGTACCGACGCCACGACACGTCCCGAAGTTGTTGAAGACGGCGTTGTCGTTGATCCACACCTGCGCCGCGTCGTCGCTTCCCAGGCAGAGGTTGATGCGCACCGGGTTCTGCGCGCCGGTGTACTCGACGTAGGTCGCCAGCCACTGCATGTGGTTGTCGAGCCCGCCCGCCGGCCCGGCCCTGAAATCCTGGTCGCCGTTGTTGGTGCCGTCATCCCACGCGAACCAGATCGGATCGCCGATGTCGTTCGCGTTGACGCCGGGCACCACGGTGAGGCCGTTCGACGCCGCCACGAACGAGTCGTAGCCGTTGCGCAGCTCCTCGCCCTCGGCGGGATACTCGCAGCCGATGAACGACGGCGCGATGAAGTTCTCGTTGGCGCCGCCGCAGCCGAGCGGATTCTGATAGGGCCCGGTCGCGAGCCAGCAGCTGCCGAGGATCAGCCCCTGCGTGTCGGTGCAGACGGGGCTGCACGTCGCCGCCAGCCCGCTGCAGTTGACGATGTCGACGGAGAAGATCCCGCCGGGCAGCTCGGCCGACGGGATCAGCGCCTCGGTCTCGTCCGGTCCGACGGTCGCGACGGTGACGCCGCCGATCCGCAGCTCGGTGTCATCGTCGCAGTCGCATCCCGGCGGGATGGTCCAGCGGACACCGAGCCCTCCGGCGACGAACTCGCATGTGGGGGCCGCCATCGGTTGCAGGCAGGGCGGACACTCGGCGCCGCCCGGGATCCTGTCCGCGAAGTCGGCGGGTCGCTCGCGCCCGTGGAAGATCCAGTCGGAATCCCCGTCCAGGATCGGAAGCCCGAACTCGTCCTGCAGCCCGAGACGGAAACCGAAGCCGCCGCCGCCCTCCCACGCCGCGCCGCGGATGCAGTAGAGCCCCGGACCGGGGAGGCTCACCGGCACGACGTCCTGACACGTGCCGCGGCCGCGACAGGTGCCGAAGTTGTTGAAGACCGCATCGCCGTTGACCCAGATCTGCGTCGCGTCATCGCTGCCGACGCAGAGGTTGATGTCGACGGGACCGGCGCCGGTGTACTCGACGTAGGTCGCGAGCCACTGCATGTGGTTGTCGAGCCCGCCGGCGGGACCACCGTCGAAGTCCTGGTCGCCGTTGTTGGTGCCGTCATCCCACGCGTACCAGATCGGATCGCCGAGGTCGTTCGCGTTGACGCCGGGCACCACGGTGAGACCGTTCGACGCCGCCACGAAGGAGTCGTAGCCGTTGCGCAGCTCCTCGCCCACGGCGGGATACTCGCAGCCGATGAACGACGGCGCGATGAAGTTCGCGGGGGCGCCGCCGCAGCCGAACGGATTCTGGTACGGGCCGTTCGCCAGCCAGCACGAGCCCAGGATGAGACCATCGGCGTCGGTGCAGGCGGGGCTGCACGAGTTCCGCAGCCCGCTGCAATTCGTGATCTCGACCGAGAAGAGCCCGCCGGGCACCAGGGCCGCCGGGACCACCGCCTCGGTGGCATCGGGCGCCGCGGTCGCGACGAGCGCGCCATCGATGCGCAGCTCGATGTCGTCCGCGCAGTCGCAGCCTGCCGGGTTCGTCCACCGCACGGTGAGACCGCCGGGCCCGGCCTCGCACTCGGGAACCTCGACCGGAACCTCGCAGGGAGGACACTCGGTGCCTCCCGGGACGGTGTCCTCGAAGTCGCCGGGTCGCTCGCGGCCGTGGAAGATCCAGTCCGGGCTGTCCGAGAGGATCGGCAGGCCGAATTCGTCCTGCAGGCCGAGGCTGAAACCCCAGCCTCCGCCGCCCTGCCACGTGCCACCGCGGATCGCGTAGAGCCCGGGACCCGGGAGGCTCACCGGCACCACGTCCTGACAGACGCCGCGCCCGCGGCCGACGCCGAAGTTGTTGAAGATCTCGTCGCCGTTGATCCATATCTGGGTCGCGTCGTCGCTCCCGATGCAGAGTCGGACGTCGACCGGCTCCTCGTCGCCGATGTACTCGACGTACGTCACCAGCCAGAACATGTGGTTGTTGCCCGGATTGCCACCGGGGCCGGTGAGGAAGTCCTGGTCGCCATCGAAGGGAGAGCCGTCGTCCCAGGCGAACCAGATCGGGTTGCCGAGCGCGTCGGTGTTGACTCCGTTCGTGGTCAGACCGGGCGAGGCGGCGACGGCGGGATCGAAGCCGTTCCGCAGCGTATCGCCCTCGGCGGGATACTCGCACCCGATGTAAGACGGCGCGATGAAGTTCTCGTTGGCGCCCCCCGCACCGAACGGGTTCTGGTACGGACCGCTGGCCAGCCAGCAGTCCGTGAAGATCAGCCCGGAACCGTCCGTACCGCAATCCTGCGCCGTCACACCCGAGGCAAGACCCACACACACCACCACCAGCCCAGCTCGCATGGCCGTCATCGCATATCCTCCCGGGAACCCGCATCCCAGCTAGCGGTCCTCCGCGGAGCGACCCATGAGACCCCGCGATTCCCTCTCAACGATCCACGCCGGTCGGCGTCAAGTCAACCACGAGCGTCGGTCGCGTGGCCGTTCCCGTTCCCATGCCCGTTCCCGAGACCTGATCCGCGTCAACCCCGACAGTGATCCACCGACCCCGCCGCGCACCCGAGTGCGACGCCGAAGGCGTCCGCGCCGCATCGCGGATGCGGGTACGGAATCGTCGGGCCGTGGAGGAAGCGGTACTGCAGGAGGTAGACCGCGTCCGAGACGTCCCGTGCGCCATCGTCGTTGACGTCGGCGGCCTCGGGACAGCGCGTCGAGGGCCCGCTGCGCATGAGCTCGCCGAGGATCCACACGGCGTCGGCGAGGTTGACCTTGCCGTCGTCGTTCGCGTCGCCCCGGATGAAGAGCGAGTCGGTGCGGCGGACCTCGAGCGGGACGGTGTGGACGGGTCTCGCCGACCTTACCGGCCGACACCCAGACCGACGAAAATGACGCATGGGCGGTTTCTGACGACGACTGAGCAGGAACGCAGGAAGACGCGAAAGGCAGGAAGGTCCGTTCGACGGCTCGAGCGAAGCTCAGAAGCTCGACCCCATCAATCCATCCGTTTCCTGCTTTCCCAGGTTTCCTTACTTCCTTCTAAGTCGTCTCCTCGGAATCCCGTTCAGCGCCGCCGCGTTCTTCGCTCGCTTCCGCGGGGCGTCTCGCGCGTGCTGGTGTCTTCGGTGAGCACTGCCTTGCCGACGTTCGCGAGGATGTACTCGCGTCGCTTGACCAGGTGCTCGCGGAAGAACGCCAGGGTCTCGTCGAGTTCGCGGAGGGCCTCCTCCTCGGACTGCTCGCTCATCCTGGCGCGCAGTCGCACCTCGTCCTCGAGCTGCGCCCGCAGCGCCTCGAACCTCGGGACGAAGACCTCCTCGGTGTACACACTCCTCGCGAGCTCCTCGAGTCGCGCGAGGTATCGACGCCGGAACTCCGGGTTGGCGAGCAACGGGCGCGAGATCTCGCCGCCGGGCCGCCACCAGCCGGCGCCGCCACGGCGACCGAAGCCGAAACCGCCGCGGCCCTCGCGCCTGGGCTCCGCGCCGGGTGGAACGTCGCCCTCCATGCCGAAGGTCAGCGGCATCTCGGCGAACACCTCGTCGCCGCGATTCATGCGATGGCCCCACGTGCTGTCCTGGTCCCACGGGTACATCGTCCACTTGCCAGTCGCGGTGTCGTGGTAGAGGAAGTAGTTGTTGAAGAACCCGTCCCAGTGAGAGAGCAGCGTGTTGACCGCGAAGTAGTTGATCACCTGGTCGACGTCGAAGCGCTTCTGGACCACCTCCCAGAGCTCCGCCGGGTCGCCGGTCCGCTCGAGCGCCTCGATGAGCTCGATGAGGTCCTCGTAGCCGTCGTGGGGATTGGTCTTCTTCTCGTGGCGACGGACGAGGTCCTGGCGCTCGGGCACCTTGCTCGCCGGCGTGAACCGACTGGCCCGATTCGAGCCCTGCCAGATGATCTTGTAGAGGTTGCCGCCGTCGACGTCGTGGCGCCGGAAGAACGCGCCGTTGGGCTGCTCGAACACCAGGTGGTACCCGGCGACCTGGCCGTCGATGAGGACGCGCAGGTAGCCGGCGCGCGGCGTCGCGTTCCCCGCCAGTCGGTAGAGGTCGTACGCGAGCGCCTCGGTGAGGATCGACCGCTCGTTCGGATCGTGGAGCACGTTGATCGTCGTCATGCCGTCGAGGGGGCGATCGCGGTGCAGTCGCACCTTGTAACCGCTCTTGCGCTCGACGATGTGGACGAAGTCGAAGAGCCGCGTCTCGCGCGTCTCCGGATCGGTGTAGAGGAACGCCGAGCGACCCCGGGCCGGCAGCGTCGGGCTCGACGAGGTTCCGAAGCGGCCGAAGCCCGGCCCGCCGAACCCGCGACCGCCGCGATCCCCACGACCGCCACGACCGCCGAACGGTCCGCGGCCCCGATCGCCGTCGTCGAGCTCGGCGCGATGCTCCGGACCGAGCACCGCCGCCACCGCCTCGCCGAGCTCAACCTGCATCGCCCGCGCGCGCGCGAACATGGCGCGGAAGTCGCCGTCCTCGAGCCCGTCGCCGAGCGTCTCGCGCTTCGCCAGGGCCTCGCGGTGAAGCGTGACCAGACGATCGAGCTGCTCGCCCGTCACGCCGGGCAGCATCGCGGCGCGAAAGAGGGATGCCTCGACGTTGAACAGGCGCTCGGGGCCGCCGCGGAAGCCGCCGGGGCCGCGCCGGCGCTCGCCGCGTCGATCCGGCCTGCGCTCGTCACCCCGCCGCCCGCGATCGCGATCACGATCCGTGCCGCCGAGACCATCGAGGAGGGCGAGGTCATCCGCCGCGACCTCCACGTCGCCGAGAGCCTGCTTCGTCGCGTCGATCAGCCGTGCGCGCACGGAGGCGAGACGCTCGTCGAGTCCGTCCGCGAACGCGACGACGTCGGTCGCCTTCTCGAGCTCGTCCCGGAGCTCGTCGAGCGCCCCGCTGGCGGCGCGAAACGCGCCGGCGAGCGCCTCGCGCTTCCCGGCGGACGGCGAACGCTCGAGGACGAGCGCCGCCCAGGCGCGCTCGAGGGCATCGGTCGAGAGCATGCGCCCGGCGTCCATGCGGGCGCGGTCCTCCGGCGTGAATCGTGGGGCACGGAAGCCGCCGAATCGCCCGCGTTCTCGCGAGCGTCGCTGGTTCTCGAGGTACTCCCGCGCGCTCCTGAACTCGGCCTCGCCGGCGTTGAAGAACTGAACGACGGGGATGCGCCCCGTGGCGACGGGCTCGCCCACCCAGACCGACCTGGCCGGACGGAGCTCGTTCTCGGGCGGCTCGAGGCGCACGGCCCCCGAGGCGTCCGTCGCGCGAAGGCGAATGCGAACGATGCGGTTCGCCGTCTGGCCGGGGACGGACGCCGAGAAACGATCGCCAGCGCCCCGCTCCATCGACACGGCGATCTCGTCACCCTGGTTGCCGGGCTCGACGACGCGGTAGAGCACCTCGACCGACTGGAGCTCCGCGCCGCCGCGCTCGACAACGGCCTCGACGCCGATCGCCTCGCCGGGACGGCACACGCCCGGACGGACGGTCAGGCTCCTGACCACCGGTGGCAGCGATGAAGAATGGCCATGGTTCCTGGCGCCGGGAGTGCCCGCCGGCCTGTCGGAGTCCTCGGAGAGCGGCGAGGGGGCCCAGTTCGCCGGGCTGCCGGCGGACGATGCGGGACAGATTCGCTCGAGCGACGCGGAGTAGCCATCGGCGGCAAGCGGTCACGGCGCCCGATCGGCGTAGGCGACGGACTCGACCACCTCGCCCCGCGCGTTCGCGAGCGCCAGCGTCTCGCCGCCGTTGGCGAGCGAGCCCTCGAAGACGTCGTACGGCTCGAGATCGTAGAGCTCCTCGAGCAGCCCGCGGTTCGAGGCCAGGACGAGATGGCCACCGGCGGCGATGGTCGCGCCCTCGGGAAACGTGTAGCGGATTCCCGCGGTGAACGTCCACCCGGCGAGGTCGACGGCGGCATCGCCGGGATTGTGGAGCTCGACGTACTCGACGTCGAGGTCATCCGGCGCGTGGTAGAGGATCTCGTTGATCACCGCCCCGGGAGCCGACGGGGCGTCGGCCAGGAGCGCGAGGGCGAGGAGAAGAGTGGTCATGGTCTGCCTGCTGTTTCCGCGGAGGCCAGGTGAGCGGACCGCGCGCGCGGCCCGGATCTCGACTCGACGGGGGGCTCCCCGGATTGGTGTCGCCGCTCGGGGCGATTTCGCCGGGCAATTCTTCGCGTTTTCTTGACCGGAGGTCAAGAAAACGCGTCACACCAGGTCCACCGGCGGCTTGCCGCGGTCGAGCATGTAGACCGGGCGGCCGCTCTGGTCGAGGAACTGGATGTCCGGCGGGATGCCGAGGACGTGGAAGACCGTCGCCATCAGGTCCTGCGGCGTCACCGGCGCGCTCGCCGGGACCTCGATCTTGCGCGACGACTCGCCGACGACGCCGCCCATCTGGAGGCCGCCGCCGGAGAGCGCCAGCGTGCTGAGCGGCGCCCAGTGGTCGCGTCCCGCGTTGCGGTTCACCTTCGGCGTGCGGCCGAACTCGCCGGTGATGACGAGCAGGATGTTCTGGTCGAGGCCACGGTGGTGCACGTCGTTGATGAACGCGGCGACCGCCCGGTCGAGCTCCGGGCTGCGCTTCTCCATCGCGTTCTTGATCTTGCCGTGCATGTCCCAGCCGCCGTAGTGGATGGTGACGAAGCCGCAGCCCGCCTCGCAGAGCCGTCGCGCCAGGAGCATCTTCTGTCCGAGGCCCTTGCCGTACGCGTCGACGACGCGCGGGTCCTCGCCGCGGAGATCGAAGGCGGCCGGCGCCTTGCCGAGGACGAGCTCGAACGCCATCGACTCGAAGTGGTCGAGTCCGTCGAGCGTTCCGTCGGAGTCGACACGACGATTGATGCGGTCGAGCGACTCGAGCAAAGAGCGCCGGTCGCCGAAACGGCTGGCCGGCACCGACAGGTTCATGTTGCGGCGCGCCTCGCCGTTGGAGTCGAACGGGGCGCAGTCGGTGCCGAGGAACGCCGGCCCGTCGGACGAGATGCGGCCGAGCCGGATGTAGGTCGGCATGCCGGTGACCTGGTGGTTCGAACCGCGCGTGCGCGCCAGGATCGATCCGAGCGATGGGCGCGACGCCACGCCGCCGTTGTCGACGGTCCGGTTGTTGTACCCGGTCATCAGCCAGTGCGTGCCGCCGCCGTGGCCGCTGTTCTTGTGCGCGAAGGAGCGCACGAACGCCATGCGGTCGCCGACCCTGGCCATCTTCGGGAAGGTGCCACCGATCGACACGCCGGGCACGTTCGTCCTCGCCTCGCCGGTGACGCTGCGATACTCGCTCGGCGCCGTGAGCTTGGGGTCGAACGTCTCGACGTGCGTCGGGCCGCCGCCGAGCCACAGCCACACGACCGAGGTGTCGCGCGTGCGGTATCCGGCGGCGGCGGCGCGGGCCCGGGACTCGAGGAGCGCGGCGAGTGTCAGGCTGCCCAGTCCGAGCGCCCCGACGCGCAGCACGTCGCGCCGGAGGACCCCATCGCAGTCACGGTTCAGACGGTCGGAGACGAGACTCAGCATCGGACACCCCCCGTCGTCTCGCGAACCGACTGCTGCCCGCCGGACTCGCGTCTCTGCGACTCCGCGTGGACTCATCACCGGAAGACCGCCGGCAGCGGTCGATCTCCCGGCGCTGGCGACTCACCCCCCATCGAACGGGCAAATCGCGCCGGGCTCAAAGAAAAACTGGGTCAAATTACGGCGGCGCGGGCGGTTCCGAAAAAAAATCCGGTCCCGGCGTCATGGTTTCCCCCGAACGGGATCCATCACACTGGAGGCGGCACACGGGGCCCCCTTCAGAGGAGTGCACCATGGAACGATGTCACCGCGGTTCGACCGTGCTCACCTCCGCCATCTGCCTGGGCGCCGCGCTGTCCGTCCTCGTCTCCCCGCGCCCGGCGCCAGCCCAGTCGACGCCCCAGCCGCAGGTCGGACTGGCTCCCCTGACCGAGCTCGAGGGCGAGCTTTACAAGGGCGCGCCGGGAGGGCTCTATCCCGGCGGCCACGACGAGCTGCCCGAAGCGCATCCGCACTTCGAGGCGGCCATGGAGATGGCGCGGCAGATCGTGCCGCTGGATCGGGACGGCGACCCGGATTCGACCGCCGGCAAGGTGGTGATGGTTTCGATCGGCATGTCGAACACCACTCACGAGTTCGCCGTCTTCGAGCGCCGGGAGGACCTCAACGAGAGTCGCAACGCGAAGCTCGTCATCGTCAATGGCGCCAAGGGCGGCAAGTCGTCCTGTCTCATCGCTGATCGAGGCGACGACTACTGGCAGACGGTCATGGGTCGGCTGGACGCGCTCGGCCTCGGTCGCAGGCAGGTCCAGGTCGCCTGGCTGAAGGAGGGCGTGCCGGTCAACCTCCAGGAGTGCGGCGACCCGGATCCCGTCACCTGCGAACCCGGTCTGCCGTCGTTCTGTCCGCACACCGAGCGGCTGCACGGCGATCTGCGTACGATCGCCGGGAACCTTCGCTTCTTCTTTCCCAACCTGCGCCTCTGCTACCTCTCCAGCCGCACCTACGGCGGCTGGGACCCGGACGAGCCCGACAACTACGAGTCCGCCTTCGCCGTGAGATGGGTCATCGAGGACCAGATGGCGGGCGATCCCGACCTCAACCACGACCCGCGGAGAGGTGAGGTGAAGGCGCCGCTGCTTCTGTGGGGCCCCTACCTCTGGGCGGACGGGACGAGCCCCAGGCGGGACGGCCTCACCTGGGAGCAGGCGGACTTCGAGCCCGATGGCCGTCACCCGTCCCCGAGCGGCGAGGAAAAGGTCGCCGCGATGCTCTCCGACTTCTTCGCCGCCGATCCCACTGCGCAGCCGTGGTTCCCCGCGCGCTCGGGCCACTCCCTGCAAGCGATCGACGCCACGGACGACGCCACGGTGGACTCCGACCGTCCCGACGAGCCTTTCGGGACGACGACCGAGCTGTACGCGAGCGGCGGCCAGGAGCCTCTCCGGAACGTCTACCTTCGCTTCGACCTCTCCGATCTCGACCGCCCGGTGCTCTTCGCCAAGCTGAGCCTCCGCGTCACGACTCGAGGGGTCGGCGGAGGCGAGGTCAGCGTCGTCAGCGACACCGACTGGAGCGAGGAGACCATCACCTTTGAGAACGCTCCGTCCATCGATCCCGGCACGATCGCCGAGGTCCCCGCGTCGACCAGGGACGGCACTTTCTCCGCGGACGTGACCGGGGCGGTGAACGACGCAATCGGCGGCCCGATCAGCTTCGCCCTGACCACCCGGGGGAACACAAGCTACCACAGCCGGGAGAGCGGCCAGCCACCGCGATTGATTCTTGTCACCGCGCGCCGCGAGGGCGGACGCCAGATCCCCGGGGATTGCAATCAGGACGGCGCCGTCGACATCTCGGATGCGCTCTGCATCTTCGGATTCCTCTTTCTGGGCAGTCCGGGATCACTGCCCTGCGGTGACGGCTCGGGTGCGCATCCGGGCAACGTCGCCCTCATCGACTGGCAGCCCGACGGCGCCATCGATCTCTCCGACGGCGTCGCCATGCTCCAGTTCCTCTTCAGCGGTGGCCCGCGGCACCCGCTGGCCGTTCCCGGACGGGAGACCTCCGCGTGTGTCCCGATTCGCGGCTGTCCGGAGAACGGGCCGTGTCGTTAAAATGGCGATCAGGGTCGGCTCGCCAGACAAGGGCAACTGACAGAGGGAGGCCACAGATGAGACGTCTCCTCATCGTCGCGCTGTTGATCAATACACTGCTGCTTGTGGGCCTGGTCGGCCGTGAGATGGGAGTCTTCGCGCAGGCGGGGGCGGGTGGACCGGCGACGGACGAGCGCTTCTGCGCGGACGCCAACGGAGATGGCGCCATCGATCTCTCCGACGCCGTCACCATTCTCAATCACCTGTTCACGGGTCAGGGCACGCCGCCGTACTGCATCGCCCAGGAGATCTCCCTGGCGAGCATGGAAGACCGTCTGGTGAAGCTGGCCGAGCGGGTGGATGCCCTGGCGGAGAAGCCGAGCCTCTCGCCGGAGCACGAGGAGATCCTCGGCCACATCGGCCTCGTCGAGCTTCCCGACGGACGCGGAGGCCAGACGAAGACGATCCAGTACAGCGGCGTCAACCTGCAGATCGTCAACGGCGAGGGGAAGACCGCGACGGCCAACGGAGCCGGCAACCTCATCATCGGCTATCAAGAAGCTCGGGGCGCGGCAAGCCCGGATCCGGACAACACGCGTACCGGGTCCCACAACCTCGTCGTCGGGGCGAAGCACAGCTATCGCTCCTACGGAGGTCTCGTCGCGGGGTTTCACAACACCGTCTCGGGACCCCATGCGAGCGTCAGCGGAGGCGCCGGGAACCGGGCCAGCGGTCTCGCCGCCACGGTCAGCGGAGGAGCGGGAAACCTGGCGAGGTCCTCCCACTCCGTGTCGACCGAACGAGGAGACGAGGCGTCGAGGTGTGCGTACGCAGCGCTCGCCGGCTCGGATTCGTGCCCGCCGTGCTTCGCGCTCGTCGATGAGAGCACGCTTCTCGGCAGAGCCGAGTTCGTGAGTGGCGGCGCCGCTCGGGGCCGCGTCGGGATCCAGCGGCCGCTCCCCGGAGAGATCGACAAGGCAATCGAATCGGTGACCTACGACGAGCTCACCCTGCGGACGGGCCTGTCGATGGAGCCCGGGTTCTACGACTGGATCAACTCGTCGTTGACGAGACAGTTCGAGCGAAGGGACGGGAGCATCCTCGTGTGCGACTCCGCGGCGCGGAGCCTCGAGAGACGCGACTTCCGGGAGGGACTGATCACGGAGATCACCATCCCGGCTCTCGATGCGCGGGACTCCGGCCGCGGGGCGCTGACGGTCAAGATCGCTCCGGAGACCGTTCAGGTGACCCCCGGTGATCGATCCGTCATCCAGCTTCCGCGGGAGACTCCCGCGAGAGCCTGGCGCGTGCCGAACTTCAGGGTCGAGCTGGGATCTCTGCCCACCGACGACGTCGTCCGGGTCGACTCGTTGACCGCGACCGTGGCCGGTGGGGAAGGCGGACCGCTCGGATCTCCGCCCGAGCTGGCGGTGTCGAACCTCGGGCTGACGATGGTGTTCAGCAAGGCAACGTTCGACGAGTGGCGCGATTGGTCACTTGCATTCGTCACCGCCGCCGGACAGTCGGACGCGGAGGTGAGCGGGGGCGTGAAGGTGTTCGCTCCCGACCAGACCGAGCTCTTTGTCATCCATCTGGCCGGCGTCGGCCTGGTGTCCTTGGCGCTCGACTCTACCGACACTGACGCTTCGGGCGCCCAGACCTTCAGGGTCGAGCTCTACGTCGAGAGCATGAACCTCGAGATCAAGTGAACCCCCGGTGTCAGGGACCGACGGCGACTCTTCCGAGAGAGAGGAACGACTGTACCTCGCCATCGCCGAGTACGTCGAGGCAAGGCACCGCGGTGAGGCGCCCGGAAGGCAGGAGCTCCTCGAGCGCCATCCCGACCTGGCGACGGAGCTCGAGGAGTTCCTCGACAACTACGAGAGCTTCCTCGGATTCAGCACGCAGGACCCGGAGACGTCCGCACCACCGCCGGAGCTGACGGCGGAGAAGCGCATCGGGGACTACGAGATCCTCGAGGAGATCGCGCGGGGCGGCATGGGGATCGTCTTCAGGGCGCGTCAGCTCAGCCTCAACCGCGTCGTCGCGCTGAAGCTGATCCTCACCGGGCAGCTCGCCTCCCGCGAGGAGATTCAGCGCTTCCGGCGCGAGGCCGAGTCCGCGGCGCAGCTCGACCACCCGAACATCGTCGCGGTCTTCGATAGCGGCGAGCATGCGGGTTTGCACTATCTTTCGATGCAGCTCGTCGAGGGCGGCAGCCTGGTCACCCACTTGCCGCGCTTCGCCGGCGACCCGAGGGGCGCGGCGCGGCTCATCGAGACGGTCAGCCGCGCCGTCGACTACGCTCACCGGCGGGGCGTGCTGCACCGCGACCTCAAGCCCGCCAACATCCTGATCGACGCCGCGGGGAAGCCCCTGGTCTCCGACTTCGGCCTGGCGAAGCGCCTCGACGACGACGTCAGCCTGACGAGAGGCGCCCTGCTCGGGACGCCGAGCTACATGGCGCCGGAGCAGGCGGGGGCGACCAGGCACGAGGTCACTCAGGCGACCGATGTCTACAGCATCGGCGCCATTCTTTACACGCTCCTGACGCAGCAGCCGCCGTTCGAGTGTGAGACGCCGCTCGAGACCGTCGAGCAGGTGAAGACCCGGGAGCCGGCGAGGCCGAGCGCGCTCAATTCACGGCTCGATCCCGACCTCGAGACGATCTGTCTCAAATGCCTCGAGAAGAACCCGCACGATCGCTACTCGAGCGCCGGGGAGCTCGCCGACGAGCTCGATCGATACCTCGCCGGCATGCCGATCCGCGCCCGCCCGGTCTCCTCGCTGGAGCTCGCGTGGCGGTGGTGCCGGCGCTACCCGGCGGTCTCGAGCCTCGGCTCGGGAGTGATCCTGCTGCTCCTCGCGCTGACCGTCGTCTCGTGGGTGCTGACGTACCGGATGCGAGAGAGCCTCTGGCACAGCAACCTGGAGCGGGCGAGGCGGGGTCGCGTCAGCGCTGCCGTCGGCCAGCGGCTGCAGAGCCTCGAGGCGATCGCCACGGCGGCCGAGATGCGACCGGACCTCCGGCTCCGCAACGAGGCCATCGCCTGCCTGGCGCTGACGGATCTGCGAGAGATCGAGGTCCCCGTTGCGGTCGGCGAGCCGCGAGGAACGGTCGCCGCTCTCGATCCCGACTCCCGGCGGGCCGCCTGGTGGGATGATGCGGGCACGATCACGATCGTACGACGCTCGGACGGCGTCGTGATCCGCACGTGCCACGCGTTGCGAGGCCCCGTCGGGTACGCCGCGTCCCTTCGGTTCAGCTCCGATGGACGCCTGCTTGCCGCTTCGGACGTCGGCCTGGGCCGGCGTCTCCTC
Organism: Planctomycetota bacterium; assembly: GCA_041569895.1. Classification (GTDB taxonomy): domain Bacteria; phylum Planctomycetota; class UBA8108; order UBA8108; family JACQVS01; genus JBFFXF01. Next base: position 24,427 of record JBFFXF010000028.1, read on the forward strand.
CAGGTGTGGGATCTGGAGACCGGCAGCGTGCTGGTGCAGCTGAGCTCGAGAGATACGAACGCGGTCGCCTGGGACATCAGCCCCGACACGTCCGAGATCGCCATCGGCCAGAAGGACGGACGTGTCGTCGTGAAGGATCTCTCCTCCGGAAGGATCAAGAAGGGGCTCGCGCTCGAGGGCCAGGACTCGGTCACGGTCGTTCGCTACCGGCCGGACGGCCGGGCTCTCGCCATCGCGATGGCCCGCGGTGGAATTCGAGTCTGGGACCTCGAGAGCGCGACCGTCCTGAACACGTTCGAGACCCAGCAGACGATGGACATCGCCTGGCATCCGGACGGTGCCGTGCTCGCCGCCGCCGACGTGAGAGACGTCGTCATTCTCGATTCGAGATGGAGCCACAACCGGAGGATGCGGGGTCACGCGGCCGGCGTGTACCGGCTGGGCTTTCACCCCTCGGGCGATCTCCTCACCTCCCAGGGCTTCGACGGTACGCTCCGGATCTGGGGCCCGTGGACCGACAGAGAGCTCCTGCGTCTTCCCGCGGGAAGAGACTTCTTCTTCAGCGCGAACGGGAGGTGGCTGACGGTGGCGCTTTCCGATGGGCGGCTCTCCACCTGGGAGCTCGTGCGCAGCGCTGAGTACCGGGTTCTCGTGGACCCCCTGGTCGCCCGCGGCTTCCTGATGAACATCGACGTCCATGCGGGCGGCCGCGTGGTGGCGGTCGCCTGGCGCGACGAACGCGAGACGCACCTCTTTGACCTCTCCCGGGGCGAGTTCCTGGCCTCTCTGCCCGCGGTTGTCTGCGAATTCGTGCCCGGCGAGGGAGGGCTCATCACCGCGACCAGAGACGGGCTCCAGCACTGGCCTATCCGCATCGAGAAGGAGCAGGTGAGCGTCGGTCCGCCCGAGTCTCTCGCCATCGAGCGATTGCCGGACCACGGCGGGCCCGACTTCGCCGACCTGGCGCGGAATGGCACCACCGTGGCGGTGGTCACGCGACGAGTTCGCGGCCGGGCGTTCGTCTTCGATCGGCGGTCTCCCGACGAGCGCGTCAACCTCGAGGGGCCGGACCGCCTGCGGTCGATCGCGCTCGGCCCCGACGGGAGGCTCGTGGCCGGGGGAACATGGCGCGGGGCCGGAGTCCGCATCTGGAACGCGCAGAACGGGGAGGTCCTCGAAGACCTCGCCGTGGAGGGCAGCGCGACGGTGTCATTCAGCCCCGACGGGAGATGGCTCGTCACCAGTTCAACCGGCGAGCATCGGTTCTGGGACGTGGATACCTGGGAACCGGGACACGGCGTCGCCAGGGAGCGATCGAGCGCGAATGACCCGGCGGGATTCCGCTTCGTGACCTTCTCGCCGCGCGGAGACGTCCTGGCCGTGGCGCATTCGGAAATGAGCGCGAGGCTGATCGACACCTTGACCGGAGCGGAGCTGGCAACGCTCGAGTCGCCGTATCAGCAGATGATTGGATCGCTGTGCTTCAGCCCTTCGGGGCGTCACCTGCTGATTGCGGGCGGAGACGGTCTCATCGAGATCTGGGACCTCTTCAGGATCCGCCGCCGGCTCGCGGAGATGGGGCTCGACTGGGACCATCCGCCGCCACCGCCCGTCGAGGACGACGAGGAGGTCGAACCGCTGCAGGTGGACGTGGATCTGGGAGACCTCGAGGAGCCCTGATCGCCGTCGACGGCCTTCGCCGCCGCGTATATCGGTCTACGCACCGTCGCTTTCTTTCAAGAGCTCGCGCAGTCGACTGAGACCGCGGCGGAGAAGTCCCGCGACCGCCGTGGACGTCCGGCCGAGCCGTTCACCGATGTCGTCGAAGGAGAGGTGCTCGAAGAAGTGCAGGATCACCGTGTCCTGCTGCGCCGGGGACAGCTCCTCCAGGGCCTTCGCGACGAGCAGCATCCGCTCGCCCCGTTCGACCTGCGCGGAGGGAGAGGGGTGATCGCCGGCAAGCACGGCCTCGAGGCGCACCGACGAGCGCTCGACGGCCCGCTCGAGAGAGACCTCGAGATCGACGTCTCGCTTCTGCCGATGAAAGTCTCGCCACGCCTTGGCGACGTTGCGCACCAGCATCTGCCGCAGCCAGGCCGCCTGCTGGGCGACGGTCTCCCCGCGAAAATCTCGCTGCTTGACGTGGGCGTCCATCAGCGTCTGCTGGACCAGATCGGACGGCGAGAGCTTCGCTTGCAGCTTGGGGCTCAGGTTCAACCGGGCGAGGAGATTGAGGTACGAGCGGAAGCGCTCGAAATCGCGTCGAGCGTCGGCGGAATCCGCAGCGTCTCCCGTGGTCATGATACAGCCCCGATCGGCGCCTGGGCGGTCTCCGTCCATCTTCGACGACGACCGGCGATTTTCAACCGGGCCGGACGTCCGACCTCGCGGCCCCTCGACGATCGGCATCGACCCTTTTCCGCGCTGTCGCCGCGCCGCGCAGCTGGTACCATGCAAGCCGGTCGACACGGCCTCGAGCCGTGATTCTTTTCATCGAACACGCACCGATCCAGACGTTCAGGAGCAGCCCGCGATGCGGATCTCGATCTCGATCGCCACCCGTTCCACTGTCGTTGTCCTGGCACTCGCCCTGCTCGCGACCGTGTTCGCGACGCCGCTCCCCGGCGATGAGGGTGACTCCACCGGCGAGCCCGCCGCCGTTCCCTATCCGGAGCACGTCGACATGTCGGCGAGCGAGCTCCGCGGGCACGTGGTGCGCTTCGCCGCCGATCTCGGCAACCTCGAGCGCTTCCACGATCTGCCGCTCTCCGGGAGCGCGCGCGAGCGCAAGGCGGCGTTCTTCCGCGACTGGCTCGAGGCGCTGCGGCGCATCGACTTCGACGCGCTCGGCCTCGACGGGCGGATCGATTACACGCTGCTTCGCGTCGAGCTCGAGTTCCGGCTGCATCTGCTGGAGCGCGAGGCGAGCCAGGACGCCGAGATCGCCGAGCTGCTGCCGTTCGCGGGGATCATCGTCGAGCTCGAGCAGGCGCGCAGGCAGCTCGAGCCGATCGAGGCGAGGCACGCGGCGGAGCGGCTGAAGGAGCTCGCCGAGGTGGTGACGAAGAAGCGCGCGGAGGTCGCGAAGTCGAGCTCGAAGCGCGGCGACGACGAGGGGGAGGGCGACGCGCGGCCGGAGATCAAGCGCTCGGTCGCCAACCGCGCCGCCCGCCGCGTCGAGCGGCTGCTCTCGACCCTGCGCCGCTGGCATCGCTTCCGGGACGGCTACGACCCCGGGTTCAGCTGGTGGACCGCGAAGCCGTTCGAGCGCGCGACCGCCGCGCTGGAGTCCTACAGGAAGTTCCTGCGCGAGAAGCTGGTCGGTGTCGGCGCCGATGACAAACGGGCGATCATCGGCGACCCGATCGGCCGCGAGGCGCTGATGGCCGAGCTGGCGCACGAGCTCATCCCCTACACCCCCGAGGAGCTCATCGAGATCGGCAAGCGCCAGCTCGAATGGTGCGACCGCGAGATGGCCCGCGCCGCGCGCGACCTCGGCTTCGGCGACGACTGGCGCGCCGCGCAGGAGCACGTCAAGGGCCTGCACGTCGATCCGGGCAAGCAGCCGGAGCTGATCCGCGACCTGGCGATCGAGGCGACCCGCTTCCTCGAGGAGCGCGACCTGGTGACCATCCCGCAACTGTGCCGCGAGACGTGGCGCATGGAGATGATGTCGGCGGAGCGCCAGCTGGTGAACCCCTACTTCACCGGCGGCGAGGTGATCAGCGTGTCCTTCCCGACCGACGAGATGGACCACGAGGACAAGCTGATGAGCATGCGCGGCAACAACGTGCACTTCTCGCGCGCCACCGTGCACCACGAGCTCATCCCCGGACACCACCTCCAGGGTTACATGGCGTCGCGGTACCGCACGCACCGGCGCATCTTCCGCACGCCGTTTCTGGTCGAGGGCTGGGCGCTGTACTGGGAGCTGCTGCTGTGGGACCTCGACTTCGCGCGCTCGCCGGCGGACCGCGTCGGCATGCTCTTCTGGCGCAAGCACCGCTGCGCGCGGATCATCTTCTCGCTCAGCTTCCACCTCGAGCGCATGACCGCGGAGGAGTGCGTCGAGTTCCTCGTCGACCGCGTCGGCCACGAGCGACGCAACGCCATGGGCGAGGTGCGCCGCTCGGTGATCGGGGGCTACTCGCCCCTCTACCAGTGCGCCTACCTCCTCGGCGGCCTGCAGCTCCGGGCGCTGCGCCGCGAGCTCGTCGGCCCGGACGGCATGACCGACCGCGAGTTCCACGACGCGGTGCTGCACGAGAACTCGATCCCGATCGAGCTCATCCGCGCCAGCCTCCGACGCGAGCCACCGGGCAGAGATTTCAAGTCGACGTGGCGATTCCTGGACGAGTGATCCGTCCCCGTACCCGTACCCGTACCCGTACCCGTACCCGTTCCCGTTCCCGTACCCGTACCCGTACCCGTACCCGTACCCGTGCCCGTACCCGTGCCCGTGCCCGAAGGGCTGCTCGACTGCGCCGGCGAGACTCTGCGACGGATCTATTAGGAAGTCAGGAAGACGGGGAAAGCAGGAAAGGATGGAGGGTTCCGCAGATCGAGAGCACGGCCGACGCACGACAGAGACGGGAACGCAGATTACGCAGATTGCACAGATTACGCAGATCGGAGAACGGACTGCCGATCATTCTCGCGTTCCGGATGGGTCCGAGTGGTTGGGGAGCACCATCAGCGCGATGGCCGACCTGTTAAGGCCGGCGATCGCACCCATCGCAAAGAGGGTCCCGTACCGGGCATCACGCGAATTGGTATGTACTCGAACCACGGCGGGAAACCGTCCGATTCAGCCGGGTGTCCGAACGCGTCGGCAAGAGTGTCGAACACCTGCGCCCAATGTCGATCGCAAAGGTGACCCGGAATGAGTTGGAGGCGAGTCGCGGCGTCGGCGCTCCGGAAGGCCGCCAGCCACTTCTCGAACTCTCGATCGTCCCGGGCCATGAGCTCGTCGATGATCGCCGTCGCCTTCCCGCGCGCCGCATCGTGTGAGCGGTTGACCACCAGCCGTGACGCGAGATCGCCGTCCGGCACCGGCTGCTGCTCGATTCGGAGGCCCTGCGCCTCGAGCACGGCCAGAACCGAGACGGCGTCCGCGTCGACGAGAGGGACCGATAGCTCGACGTCCATGTCGCGCGCGGCCGGGTCGACCTCGATCGCCATGCCGAGAAACTTGTTCAGGAAACGGATGTATTCGCTGACGCTGAAACTTCCCCTATCGATCGTCGCAGTGCCCCCCATGCCAGACCGCTGGCCGAGCTCGAAAGCGAAGTACGGCGGAAACCGCGCCTTCCGCGGGTCGATCCGCCATAGCGCCAGCCTCGCCTCGTAGCGCAGCTCGCGGGTGTCGTCGTCGAGCAAGTCATCGAGCAGCGACTCGGCTCGCTTCGATCGCAGGCGACCGAGCGCCCGCGCGGCGTCGATGCGCACGTCGGTCTCCCCGGTCTCGAGCTTGCCCAGCCAGTATCGCTCGCGGATCGGCCGGTGGAGCACGAACGCCGCGAGGGCGAGCACCGCGACGCCCGCGACGACCACGACCCCTGTCAGCGCTCTCCGATGCGGGGCCACCGGCGTTCACTCCCCCCCATCCACCGTCTCCTTCTTCCGCCCGAACATGTCGCCGATCCTGCCGCCGAACTCGGTGGCCTTGGTCCAGGCCGAGCCTGCGGCCGAGCTGACTCGGTCGGCTGCGGCGCCGGCGGCCTGGGCGATGCCCCTGGCGGCTGCGTCGGCGACCGCGCCGAGGCCGCCGCCGACCTGGCGGAAGATCTCGGTGGTGAGGCCCACGGCGACGCGCTGGGTGGCTCGGAGGGCGCGGACGAGCGCGGATCGCTGGGTCGTCTGGTTCCAGTAGCGGAAGCTGCGGCAGCGCTCCTTGGTCAGGTAGCCGATGCGGATGAGCACCATGGCGTTGGTGACGCCCTCGACCGCCGGGCCCGCCACGACGCCCGCGACGCCACCGACCGTCTTGGCGAGCACGCTGCCGAGCGAGTCGCTGAAGCGGTCGAGGTACGCCGCCGACACCGCGGCCACGGTGACGTCGCGACAGATGGCGAGGATTCCCATCGGCCCCGGCCTGCCGTAATACATCACGGCCAGCTTGCCTGTGAGGCCGAGCGACCTCCAGAGCACGACGAACGCGTCGAGCGTGCCGTTGGGCGACGCCGCGGTGCCGACGCCGACGGTGAGCGCCTCCTGGTAGATCAGCCGGTCGGCGCGCTCGTCGACGTCGCGCAGCACCTCGCCCATGCGCTCGGCGGTCCACTTCTCGAGCTCGGCGTTGGATGCGGCGAGGTCGCCGCCGGACGTCCGCCGCAGCAGCTCGGCGAGCTCGCCTCGCGCGGTCTCGATGATCGCCTGCCTGTCCTCGAACTCGGGGTTGCGAGCGCAGTTTCTGAGGTACTTGCCGAGAAAGCGCACCTCGGCGCGGATGTGCGACATGCGCATCTTCTCGAGCGGAGGATTCTCCGGCGGCTTCAGCGCCCGCGGCACACGGAGGAAGCGGTAGGCGGGCACGAAGAGCAGCGCGCCGGCGGCGAGCATGACGGCGACCGCGGCATACCCGAGAATCGGGTGGATCTCGCGCGCCACGAAGTAGAGCCGCGCCGCCTCGGCGGCGATGGTGAGGACGAAGAGGACGGCGATCGTGATGGCGAGAGCCTTCGCCCAGCGCAGCCAGACGAGGATGCGACCCCAGAGCGCAGGCTGAGCAACCGGCGCGGGCGTCGGCTCAGGAACGGCGGCTTGAGCGGCAGCTTCGGTCATCGGCTTCGGCTCGTGCGGGATTGCATGAAGACGAATTCATGAGGAAAGCAGGAAGAAGGGGAAAGCAGGAAGGGCGACCTGGTACATCGAAAGGCTTCCTGGAAGTGCGAGGACCCAGTCGAGCATCGAGGAGGGCGTGGGGATGATTGTTGAGGCTGAAAAGACGAACTCTTTGTGTACTCCGTCGGTATTCGTGCAGCACTGCGCAGCCCACGCCAGAGACTTTCGAGTTCCGATCCTGCACAGCCATCGTCGGTCGGCTGTGTTCCCGAACCCAAACGCAGTTTCTCGAAGGCCACCCCCCTCAATCTCCCGTTTCCTGCCTTCCTTATAAATCCGTCGACGAGCAACGATCGAAGTCGACGCTCCTCGTAGGTCCCGGTAACTACCCCCCAGATTTCAAGGATTCTTCAGAATGGCGCTCCGATGACCGCGAAGTTCTGTGTCCCCACGCTTCCCGCGTAGCCGTAGCCGATGCAGGTCCAGCCCGCGCCGAGGGCGTTGCGGTGGTGGTCGCTGGCCCGGTACCAGCCCCGGGTCCAGATGTCGGGGCCGTTGGCGTAGCCGATGGCGACATTCTCCGCGACGCCCGCCGGGAAGCCCTCCGCCTTCGCGCGTGAGCCGGGCGAGCCGTCCGGGCCGTCGTGCCAGATCCTGCCGGCAGCGTTGCACGCCTCGCTGTGCTTGCGCGTCGCGCGACAGAGCCTGATGTCGATGAAGAGACGTTTGAGCCCGAGCATCTCCCGGTAGTCGTTGACGACGATGACGTGTACGCGGTCCTGCTCGGGGAGATCGCCGTTCTCGGGCTGCAGCTCTCGGTTGTAGCGCTCGACCTTGCGGTCGTACTCGTAACGGCGGCGCTCGTCGCGATCGAGGCAGAAGCTGCGCAGGTCGATCGCCTCGTCGAGGTTGTTCCAGAGGTCCTCGAGCGCCGCCTCGTCCTCGGCGGCGAGGCGGTGGCGCAGCCGCGGGTAGAACTCCTCGCGGATCATGCGCAGCCGCTCGATCCGTTTCCGCGCCGCCGGATCGAGTCGCAATGCGTACTGCGCCGCGTTCTCCCACATTTCGCGCACGTCGCCGACGACGCGGTCGACCTCGGCCTGGCCGTTGACCCTGTCGCCCTTCGGGTAGTCGGGGTGGTTCTCCGGCAGGTAGACGGCGGTGTCGAAGATCAGGCGAAGCGCCTCGGCGCGGCGGCGGTTGAGCTCGCGCTTGACGGCGCGGAGCTGGATGAAGCCGGCGCGCTGGACGTGCTTCTGCACGTCGATGACGAGCTTGCCGCTCGTCGTCTCGAGGGCGGCGATGATCTCCTTGCGGATTCCGGACCGCGTCGACGGCGACAGCTCCTTGTCGTCGACGTACGCCGCCGCCTTCTCGAAGTTCTCGCGCAGCGACTTCGTCGTCAGCGTCGCGCCGAGCCGCCGCGCCACGCGCACCGCCTTGTCGAACGCCTCGCGATCGACGCGCTGCCGCGCATCCTCCCACCCGTGCTCCTTGTGGTAGCTGTAGCCGCCGTCGGGGACCCTGGCGGCGCCGCGCGCCGTGGCGAGCAGATCGAAGGCGCGTGTCTCGCGCGCCTTCCGGTCCGCGCCGCTCTCGGCAACGAAGAGGTGCAGGAGCTGGCCGGCCTCGCGCGGGAGCTCCCAACGGAAGCCGTGCGCGGCGGCGGCGAGCAGCGCGTCTCCCTTCAGGCAGTCCGACGCCATGCGAAGCTGCGTCGCTCTCGGGATCCTGTCGAAGGGCACCGCGATCTCCTCGCCCGCCGTGGTGGCGATGAGCACGGTGACCTCGTCGCGCATGCCGACCGGCTTTCCCCGCAGCCCGTCCTCGAGCTCGTACGTTCTCGATCGCAGCGCGCCGGCGCGGATCGGCTCGGCGAGCAGGCCTGACAGTCCGGCGACCGGGATCTCGCGCGCCTCCGGGGCCGGCGTCTCGCGGGCGCGGTTCGCCTCGAGTCGTGCGGCGAGCTGGGCGATCAGCCGCTTGCGACGCTCGATCGCCTCGCGCGTGCGCTCGAGGAACTCCTCGCGCCTGGTCTGGATCCTGGCGACGTACTCCGAGCCGGCGAACATCTCGAGCGCGTTCTCGTAGAGCGCCAGGCAGTCGTCGTGGTACTCGGGGAGCTCGAGGTAGGAGACCTCGCCTTCCCACGCCTCGTACGCGCGCTGCACCGCCTCGCGGGTCTGCTTCTCGAAGGCGGCGATCCGGTCGCGCACGACGATCCTCTCGCCCTGGAAGTCGATGCGCATCGCCTCGACCAGCGCCAGGACCTCCCCGAAGCGGCGCGCGTCGAGGAGCTCCCGGCGGCTCTCGTCGTAGGCGAAGAACCGGTTGTGGAGCTCGAGCTCGCGGCGCGACCGCAGTTCGGCGAGCAGGTCGTCGACGGGATGCACGCCGCCGCGGAACGCGTCGCCGTACCGCTCGCGAAGCGCCGCGACGCGCTCGACGATCTCCGGCGTCACGCGGGGCATCATCGCGATGAGCACACGCAGCTCGGCGACCTCGCCGCGGATCCGCTCGGCAACGCCCCCGGACGGTGCAGCGGGAGAGCCGCCGGTGTCGGTCAGGAGCCAGTGCCCGAGCCAGAGACCCGCGACGAGCACGACGAGCGCCGGCCCGAGGCTCGCCACCAGGACGCGACGGCGATGCCCGGCGAGCCGGCGAGCGGTGGCCGGACCGTCCGGGGATGGCGATGGCGCTCGAGCCACTGTCGCGGGACTCACTGTCGCGAGAGTCGCGGGAACCGAGACCGGAGCCCTCGCCGGCGCCGGCGATGGGGGCGATGGCGTTCGGGGCGATGGCGTTCGGGGAGCTGCGGCCGGCAGCTCGAGCGAGGCGACGCGCAGCGTGACGTCGCCGAGAACGATCTCGTCGCCCTCGCGCAGCGCGGCCCGGGGCGTCCGCACGCCGTTGATGCGAACGCCGTTCGTCGAGCCCAGATCGACGATGGTCACGGCATCGCCCTCGCGAACGAGCGTCGCATGCTTGCGAGAGACCTGCGCGCTCGCGACCGCGACATCACAGGACGGATCGCGGCCGAGATAGGCAGGCAGCTCGGTGAGCTCGACACGGGATCGCGTCCCGTCGGCAAGACGAATCTCGATATGCATGGAACCTGTCGAAAAAGAGGGCGTCCCGCTTCACACTCGCCAGCGGCTCATTGTAGTGGCAGACCAACCCGCTGTCACCTGACGCCGGTCCCGGACCCCTCCCCGGTCCCGAAGAGCCGCTCGACTTCGCTGGGCGAGACACTGACGGCAAAGCCAGGGCAAGGAAGGCAGGAAGAGCAGGAAGGCAGGAAAAAAGTCTGGTCGTGCCCCGCGAGCTCTCTCCGATCTCGAAGGCACGGTCGAAAAGCGAGAGTTGGATACGGATTTGAATTACGGAAGTCCGTTGCGCGAATTCGAAGGCGGTCCACGACGGTCACCCCTTCATCCTTATCTTTCCGTTTCCTGCATTCCTGCATTCCTGTTTTCCTTATGAATCGCCTGACAGCAAACCCTCGAAGTCGACTTTCCTCTCCGAACTCGGCCGTCGCCCCTCTCAAAGGCTTCGAGGACGAGGACGACGGAGGGGCCAGAAAAGCCCTGAGGGCTCCCCCCGATTCTGCTACGCTGAATAACCATGAACACCGCCCCTCTCCTCCTGCTTCTCGCCGCTCTCGCCGCGCCCCGTCCGGGCGATCGGCTCGTGTATCTCGACGAGACCGCTCCCTTCTACGTCCACGCCGACTTTCCGAAGCTGACCACGCCGATGTGGTTCGGGGAGGACGGCGTCGACGCGGTCGTCCTGCTCTCGATCGACGATCTCAACGAGGGGCGCATGGAGCACTACCGGCAGTACCTCGAGCCCATTCTCGTCCGCCTCGAGAAGGTCGAGGGGTACGCCCCGCTGACCATCTTCGCCAACACCGTCGACCCGGCGAACCCGCAGCTGGGGCGGTGGCTCGAGCGCGGCGTGCTCTGCGACGTCCACACGCGGTCGCATCCGTGTCCGCTGATGGGGCGCGGCGTCGACGGCGGGACGGCCGAGGTGCTCGACTGCCTCGAGAACCTCAACCGCATCGAGGGGCACCGCGCGGTCGGCTTCCGCATGCCGTGCTGCGACTCGATCAACTCGACGACGCCGCTCTTCTTCACCGAGATCTTCTCGAAACGCGCGGCCGACGGGAGCTTCCTCGAGGTCGACAGCTCCGTGCCGGTGCTCCTCGATCCGGCGCACCGCGTCTACGCGCCCTTCCGCAACTACGCCATCACCGTCGAGGGCTACCCGTACCCGTTCGTCATCGCGCGGCTCGCCTGGGAGCTGCCGATCGTCGTGCCGACCGACTGGCAGGCGCAGAACCTGCGCGGCGTCAATCACGCCGACACCGTGGCGGACATCAAGTCGGTGATCGACGGCGTCGTCGCGGCGCGCGGGCTCTACACGCTCTGCTTCCACCCGCACGGCTGGATCCGCAACTCGCAGGTGGTGGACATCATCGACCACGTGGTCGAGAAGCACGGCCGTCGCGTCCGCTTCCAGACGGTGCGCGAGGTGCTCGAGCGCATCAACCGGCACCTCCTCGGCGGCGCGAGTCTTCGGGCGAGCGACGGGTCCGACAACGGCGTACGGCTGCTCGACGTCGACAACGACGGCTTCCTCGACGTCGTCATCGCCAACGACGAGCGACGGGTCACCAGGCTGTGGCGTCCACGCGCGGGGCGATGGGACGAGGTCGAGTTCCCCTTCGCGCTGGTGACGCGGCGCGACGACGGCCAGAGCGTACCCACCGGCGTGCGCTTCGGCGTCCTGCGAGCGGACGGGCGGGCCTCGGCGCTCCTCCTCGGCGACGGCCGTCGCGCGCTCGCTCACTTCGCCGATGGGCGCTGGACGCTCGCGCGACCGCAGGCGCTCCAGTCGCTGGCCACGGATCCGGAGCCGGTGGCCTCCGTGCGCGACGGACGCGATCGCGGCGTGCGCCTGCGCGACGTCGACGGCGACGGGCGCAGCGACCTCATCGTCAACAACGACTCGCAGAACGCCGTCTTCCGCTGGAGCCCGCAGTCGGAGCGCTTCGAGCGGACGAGCGCGACCCTGCCGCGACCCGCGAGCATCGTCGACGCGTCGGGCGCCGATCGCGGCCTGCGCTTCTGGGACGTCGACCGTGACGGTCACCCCGACGCGGTGCTCTCGAACGACGACGAGTACTTCGTGTATCTCTTCGATGCCAGGACCGGCGCGTGGAGCCGGCGCGTGCTGCACGGCCCCGCGGGCGGCACCGGAGCGATGCCGAAGTTCGTCAGCGGCGGTCGCGATCGCGGCGCGTGGCACCGCGACGGCGTGCTCTACGTCGCCAACGACGCGACGACGACGATGGACGACCTCGTCGACATCCGCCGCTTCGACTTCATGATCGAGCACATGCAGACGCCGCCGCTCGAGCCCGACGAGGCGCTCGAGACCTTCCGCCTGCCGCCCGGTTTTCGCATCGAGCTCGCCGCCGCCGAGCCGCTGGTGCGCGATCCGGTGTCGATCGAGTTCGGGGCGGACGGACGGGTCTGGGTGGCCGAGATGGGCGACTACCCCAGCGGCGAGGGCGCCGACGCCGGGGGGCGCATCCGCGTGCTGCGCGATGCCGACGGCGATGGACGCCTCGAGGAGAGCATCGTCTTCGCGCGCGACCTGCGCTTTCCCGCGGGCGTGCTTCCGCATGGCGACGGCGCGCTCGTCACCGCCGCTCCCGACATCCTCTACCTCGAGGACACCGACGGCGACGGCGTCGCCGACGAGCGTCGCGTCGTCTTCACCGGCTTCGGCGAGGGGAACCACCAGCACCGCGTCAACGGGCTGCACTGCGGCATCGACAACTGGATCTACGGCGCCAACGGCGACAGCGGCGGCACCATCCGCTCGGCGCTGGACGAGAACCACCCGGCGGTGTCGATCGGCGGTCGCGACTTCCGCATCCGGCGCGACCTCGGCCTCTTCGAGAGCGTCAGCGGCCGCACGCAGTTCGGGCTGACGTTCGACGACTTCGGCAACCGCTTCGGCTCGAGCAACTCGCGACACCTGATGCACGCCGTGCTGCCGCAGGACGCCCTCGCCCGCAACCCGCACCACGCGCCGCCCGACCCGGTCCTCGACATCCCCGATCACGGCGCCATGGGGCGGATCTTCCAGGTGTCGCGCCACTTGCTCTCGCTGAACACCATCCACGTGCCGGGGCACTTCAGCTCGGCGTGCGGCGTCTCGATCTATCGCGGGGCGCGCTTCCCGGAGGCCTACCGCGGCAGCGCGTTCGTCGCCGAGCCGGTCGGCAACATCGTCCACCGCGATGTCCTGGTGCCGGACGGCGCGACGTTCCGGGCGGTGCGCGGCGAGCCGGATTCGGAGTTCCTGGCGTCGACCGACAGCTGGTTCCGGCCGGTGTTCACCGCGAGCGGGCCCGATGGCGCCCTGTGGGTCGCCGACATGTACCGGTGGGTGATCGAGCACCCGCAGTACATCCCGGTGGAGATCCAGCAGATCCTCGATCTCGGCGCCGGACGCGACCGCGGGCGCATCTACCGCGTCGTCTGGGAGGGCGACGGCGCGTCGCCGCGGTCCCCGGCGTGGAGCGACATGTCGCGGCTGGGCGTCGCGGAGCTCGTGCACGCGCTTGAGGATGCAGACGGGCGCACGCGCGACACGGCGCAGTGGCTGCTGGTCGAGCGCGGTGACCGATCGATAGCCCCGGAGCTGCGTCGCATCGCGAGGTCGAGCGACCGTCCGGCCTCGCGAGTGCACGCGCTGTGGACGCTCGACGCGCTCGGCGCGCTCGAGACGGACACCATCCGCGAGGCGCTCGGCGATGGCGACGCGCGCGTGCGGGAGCACGCCGTCAAGCTAGCCGGATCGCGCGGGCGCGCGGGCGAGAAGGCTCTCGTCGATGCGGTGATCGCGCGCGCCCGCGATGACGCGCTGCGCGTGCGCCTCGAGGCGGCGATCGTCCTCGGCGACGTCGACTCGGCCGCGGCCAGCGCGGCGCTCGCGGACGTCCTCCGCCGTGACGGCGGCGACCGCTGGGTGCGCGCCGCGGTGATGAGCGCGCCGCCCGTTCACGCGCCGCGGCTCCTCGACGCGCTCTTCGCCGACGCGTCCGAGCCGATCGAGGGCGACGTGAGACGCGCCGTCCTCGAGCCTCTCGTCGGCACGACGGTGCGCGCGGGCGGTGGCAAATCGGTCTCCGCGCTGCTCGAGCGGCTCGCCGCCAGGCCGGCAGTCGATCGTGGGCACGTCGCTTTGCTCGCCGCGCTGGTCTCGGCGGGCGGGCTCGAGGCGCCCGCCGCGTCGGCGCTCTCGGGGCGCGCCCGCGGGGCGCTCGAGAGGATCCGCTCTCACGCGCGAGGGATCGCGCTCGACGCGACGCGTCCAGACGACGAGCGCATCGAGGCGATCACGGCGCTCGGTCCCGCGCTGCTCGCCGACCGCGACGCCACCGAGGGCCTCCTCTCGCACCGCCAGTCACCGGCCCTGCAGACCACCGCCGTGCGCGTCGTCGCGAGCGCGGCGCGGGATTCCGATGCGGCGGCCGGTGTGTCGCGCGCGCTCCTCGGTGCGTGGCGTCGTGTCGGGCCCGTCGCTCGCGGCGAAATCGTCGAGGCGCTCCTCTCGCGCAAGCCCACGGCGGCCAGTCTCGCCGACGCGCTCGAGAGCGGCGCGGTCGATCCGGTCGAGCTCGACGCGCGCGCCCGCAAGCGACTCCTCGATGACGACGCCCTGCGTGAACGCGTCGCGCCGCTCCTCGAGCGCGAGACGCCCGCGCCGCGGCGCGAGGTGATCGAGCGCTACCTCGAGACCGTGCGCGGCACGAGCGGCGATCGCGAGGCGGGGAAGCGAGTGTTCGCCGAGCACTGCGGGTCGTGTCACCGGCTCGACGACGTCGGGCACCACGTCGGCCCCGACCTCGCGTCGATGCGATCGCGCGACCCGGCGCTCCTCCTCCAGGCCATCCTCGACCCGGGCGGCATGGTGCCGCCGCGCTACCAGCTCTACACCGCCATCCTGCGCAACGGGCGCGTCGCCACCGGACTGATCGCCAGCGAGACACCCACGGCGGTGACGCTCGCGCGCGCCGGCGGCGTCACGGAGACCATCCTCCGCACCGAAATCCGCACGCTCTCGGCCAACCTCGGCTCACTGATGCCGGCGGAGCTCGAACGGGCCATCACGCCGAAGGCAATGGCAGACCTGCTGGCGTTCCTCGCCGGAAAGTGAGTCTCCGGTCCCGGCCCCGGTCCCGTGCCCGTGCCCGAAAAGGCTGCTCGACTCCGCCGGCGAGACTCTGACGCCAGATGAGGGCAAGGAAGGCAGGAAATGCAGGAAGGCAGGAAAAGACTCCTGCCTCGACGTGTTGGTGGAGGTCGAGAACCGAGCCGAGCAGCGTGGGCCTTCACTTCACTGAACCACAGAGGCGCGGTGCGAGCTGACGCATCGTCGCGTGCGAAAGTCTGGTCTGGACGTCGACTCCTCAGACGTCTCTGTGCCTCCGTGTCTCCGTGGTTCCTTGGCGTGACCAAC
>JBFFXF010000029.1:0-37861 GCA_041569895.1 Planctomycetota bacterium
ATCGGTCATCGGAATCGGTATCGGTATCGGAGTCGGTTCTCTGTCGCACGGCGACGGTAACGACAACGAAGACGGAACACGAGCACGGGGCCAACCCTGGCCTGGACGGTGGCCGTGACCCGTGGACCGTGGACCGTGGACCGTGGACCGTGACCCGTGGACCGTGTGCCGTGGACCGTGACCCGTGACCGTGACCGTGTGCCGTGACCGTGACCGTCTTGGTGTCGTCCAGCGAGTTTTGTCAATCGCGACGGGCGCCTTCGGGAACGGGAACGGGTACGGGTACGGGTCCGGACCCGGGGGTGCTTGACACCCGCGCCCCCAAACAGATACTCGACCCCCATGAACCCCCACGAGACCCGTTTGCGAGTGCGGTACTTCGAGGTCGACCCGCAGGGTGTGGTGCACCACTCGGTCTACCTGCACTATCTCGAGCTCGGCCGCACCGAGATGCTCCGGGATGCGGGCGTGCCGTACAGCGAGGTCGAGCGCCATGGCGTGCGGCTCGTGGTCACCGAGGCGCGGGTGCGCTTTGTGGCGGGGGCGCGGTATGACGACGTGCTCGTGGTGCGGACGCGACTCGAGCGCGTGACGCGCGTGCGGGTGTTCCTCGCCTATGACGTCGTGCGCGAGGGCGGCGGAGAGATCGTGTGCACGGCGTCGACGACGCTCGCCGCGCTGGCGGCGGATGGTCGGCCGACGGGGATTCCGGGGGCGATGGCGGCGGCGCTGCGGGCGGCGGCGGGTCGCTGAGCCGGCGTCAGGAGGCGAGCATCTCGCGGCGCTCGCGGCGGATCCCCTCGGCGAGATGGTCCGGCACGGGGGCGTACTCCGCGGGCTCCATGCTCGACGTGCCGCGGCCCTGGGTCAGCGACCGCAGCGTGGTCGTATAGCTGAACATCTCCGCCAGCGGGACGATGCCGCGAATGACGCGCAGGTGGCCCTCGACGTCGATCTCCGCGATCTCGACGCGGCGGCTGTTGAGATCCCCCACCACCTCGCCGAGGTACTCGTCCGGCACGACGACCTCGAGACGCATGCGCGGCTCGAGCAGGATCACGCGAGTCCGATTCGCGGGCGCCCGGAACGCGAGGCTGCCGGCGATCTGGAACGCCAGGTCGCTCGAGTCCACCTCGTGGAACTTGCCGTCGACGAGTATGGCGCGCACGTTCACGTAGGGGAACTTGAGGTCGCCGCCGGACGCGCACGCCTCACCGATCCCCTTGCGAACCGACGTGATGTACTCGCGCGGAATCGCGCCGCCGACGATGCGATCCTCGAACTCGAGCTGGATCGACTCGCACGGCTCGAAGATCAGGTTCGCCACCGCGAACTGGCCGTGACCGCCGCTCTGCTTGACGTGGCGGCCCTCGACCTCGACGCGCGAGGCGAGCATCTGGCGATACGCGACGCGCGGGTTGCCGACGGTCGCGTTCACCTTGTAGTCGCTGACGATGCGGTTGACGATCACCTCGAGGTGGAGCTCGCCCATCCCCGAGATGATGATCTCGCCGGTCTCGGCATCCACGGCCCACTTGAAGGTCGGGTCCTCGCGCGTCAGGCCAGCCAGCGCGCCGGCGAGCTTCTCGCGGTCGAGCGT
Organism: Planctomycetota bacterium; assembly: GCA_041569895.1. Lineage (GTDB taxonomy): Bacteria > Planctomycetota > UBA8108 > UBA8108 > JACQVS01 > JBFFXF01. The sequence goes on from JBFFXF010000029.1 coordinate 1,601, forward strand.
CGACTTCGGAGCGATCGCCTGCGAGATGACCGTCTCCGGGAACCTCATGTCGCCGAAGACGATGGAGTGTCCGGGATCGCACAGGGTGTCCCCGGTGCGCGTGTCCTTGAGACCGATCACGGCGACGATGTCGCCGGCGCCGGCGCCATTCTCGAGCGCGGCGCGGCGCGCTGCGTGCATCTGGTAGATCCGGCCGATGCGCTCCTTGCGCCCGCGATTGGAATTGAGCACCTGGTCGCCGCGCGCGAGCCGTCCGCTGTAGATACGCACGAACGTCAGGTCGCCGTTGCGGTCGGCGATGGTCTTGAACGCGATGCCCGAGAACGGCTCGTCGTCATGGGCTCGCCGCACCAGGGTCCCCGCCTCCGGAGCGGCCGCGTCCCGAGCGACGGCCTCGCGCGGATCGCGCCCCTCGACGACGACGTCGAGCGGCGACGGCAGATAGTCGCAGACGGCGTCGAGCAGCTCGAGCACGCCCTTGCTCTTCAGCGCCGAGCCGCAGAGCACCGGATTGACCTGGCCGGCGATGGTCGCCTTGCGGAGCAGGCTCTTGATCTCGCCGCTCTCGATCGGATCGCCGCCGAGGAACGTCTCGCAGAAGTCGTCGTCGAGCTCGGCGAGCGTCTCGAGCAGGTTCTCGCGGGCGGCGAGATACGCATCGCGGTTGGCCTCCGAGATCGGCTCGATTCTCGGGGACATCGGATCGCCTTCGCCGAAGAGGATCTCACGCCCGGCGACCAGGTCGACGACGCCGCGAAAATCCTTCTCGACGCCGATCGGGATCTGCACCAGCGCCGGCCGGGCGCCGAGCCGGGTGCGAATCGACGCCACGGCGCGGTCGAAGTTCGCGCCGACGCGGTCCATCTTGTTGATGAAGCAGATGCGCGGGACGTTGTACCGACTCGCCTGCCGCCAGACGGTCTCGGACTGCGCCTCGACGCCCGCGACGCCGCAAAAGACGGCCACGGCCCCGTCGAGGACGCGGAGGGCGCGCTCGACCTCGGCCGTGAAGTCGACATGGCCCGGCGTGTCGATCAGGTTGATGCGGTACTCCCTCCAGAGGCAGTGGGTCGCGGCGCTCGTGATGGTGATGCCGCGGCGCTGCTCCTCCTCGAGGTAGTCCATCGTCGCCTCGCCGTCGTGGACCTCGCCCATGCGGTGGATCCTCCCGGTCGAGAAGAGGACCCGCTCCGTGACCGTGGTCTTGCCGGCGTCGATGTGCGCCATGATCCCGATATTGCGGGTCAGCGCCGTCTTCCTGGCCGGTGCCCCGACTGTCATCGCCATTGCTTCGATCTCCTCCACCGGCGAGAAACCGCCGGTGGAAGCCCATCCTGTGTCGTATCGATCTACGTTATGTACGCCTCGTTTCCGCGCTTGGAGCCCTGGGCCGGGGCTGTGCCCGCGGCGCCGGCGACTCCGAGCGCTCGTGCCGGCCGACGCCGGCAACAGGTGCGAAACCCGGAGTGTAGCACGAGCTCCTCGCCGCTTCAATCGGCAAGAACGGTACCGGAAAACAGTCGCAAGGCGGGGTTTGGGGGCGCCGGCGGGGTCGTCGCTCGTTTACAGTTTATAAACTGGGGGTTTTGCCTTGACAACGTCGGCAGCGAGAGTTAGAACGCGCTCCGGGTTGGGTGGTGGACGCAATCCGCAGGCGCCGGGCCCCCCCGGGGGGTCGCCGTCACTCTTTCCGGAAGGTCGCCCGCCGATACCCGCCCCCTCGGGAGAGGTGCGGAAGTGAAGAGACGCCTGTTTCCCCCATGACGCCCCATGTGGCCGGCGGCCGATGTGGGCATCCCTGTGAAGAGAGTTCGTGCGCGGTACTTTCTGTCCATCCGGCGCACGAAGAGAAGTGAAAAGAGAAGTGAAGAGAGACGTGTCCATGAGAATCCACCGCAAGAAGTCTGTCGTCCGGCAGTGCTTCAAGTGTGGCGCGGAGTGGGAACGATCCGGTCAGCCCCGGTCCCGCCAGGTGTGCGGTTCGTGCGGCGCTCATCTCCATTGCTGCATGAACTGCCACCACTTCGACCGCGACATCTCGAACTCGTGCACGCTGCCCGACACCACCTTCATCGGCGCCCGGGACGCGCCCAACTACTGCGAGTCGTTCGAGATGGTGAACGCGCGGCTGAAGGCGATCCAGGCCCGCACGCAGCGCGCCCGGAACGTGTGGGATCAGCTGTTCCGGAGCTGAGGGGGGCTCGAGCAGTCAGGAGCGGCCGCCGGCGCGGTGGCGCACCGGGCGTCGCCGCGCCGGGGTCTTCGTGCGCCGTGAGGCTGTCTTCTTGCCCTTCTTGCCGCGCGCCGCGCTCCTGGTCTTGAGGCGGCGCTGCGCCCAGCGCCTGCGGACACTCTTCAGACGCTCCTCCTTGAAGAAGATGTCCTTGATGTCACGCAGCGTGTAGCCGCTCTGGTTGAGGCTCTGGATCAGCTTGATGACGGCGATGGTCTCGGCGGGAAAGCGGCGGTGCCGCTTGCCGGGAGCGGGCTCGATCTCCTCCACCAGTCCCATGGTGACGTAGCGGTAGAGGATCTGGTGCGTGATCCCGGTCCCCTCGAGCACCTCCTTGGTCTTGAGGAGGCCGGGCGAGTCTGGCGCGCTGGATCGCACGTTAATCTCTGGGTACTCAGGCCGTCGACCCGGGGGCTTGCCCCCGCGGCATATTCGATTTTATTCTCTACGTTCCACAAAGTCACATCCCGGAACGCCCTCGGGCGCCCGGGGATTATCGGAACTCGAGGCGGGGAGGCGAGATGGTGCGGTCCCGGCGGCGCGAGTCGTGGCGCGTGTTCGATCGCGTGGAGTCGACCAACGACACCATCCACGAGGCCGGCGGCGGCGGCGCGCCGGAGGGCACGGCTCACCTGGCGGGTGCCCAGACCCGGGGTCGCGGGCGCGCCGGACGCTCCTGGTGGAGCCCTGCCGGCGCCGGCCTCTGGTTCAGCGTTCTCCTGCGACCGGCCCTCGACCCCGCGCGGACGCCGGGGATCGCCCTCGTCGCGGGGCGAGCCGCCCGCGATGCGCTCGACCCCCTGACGGACACTCCCGTCGAGATCCACTGGCCGAACGACATCATCGCGCACGGCCGCAAGCTCGGCGGCATCCTCTGCGAGGCGCGGTCGCGGGGGCCGGAAAACTCCTGGATCGCCCTGGGGATCGGGATCAATATAGACCACGGCGGCCACCAGGTGCCCGACGATCTCCGCGGCGCCGCGGCGACCCTGGTGGAGATCGGCTGCACGGAGCGGCGGCCGATCGTCCTCGCGAAGGTGATCACCGATCGATTCTGGCCGCTCTACGACCGATATCAGGGGGGAGAGCCGCTGTCAGCGCTCGTCGGCGCGGCCCTGGCGCACGTCGGAAGCCGGGTGACCGTCCGGCTCTCCGCGACCGAGTCCTTCTCCGGCAGGGTCGCCGGGCTCGGCGAGCGGGGTGAGCTCCTCGTCGACGAGGACGGCGGCGCGCGGCGAGAGGTGCTCGCCGGGGACGTCCACTACCACGAGCCCACGTGAAATGAGGCGCGTCGGCACCGACCGCCGATCCGATGGCCAGAGCCAAGACCGATCCCGTCAGCCCCTCCGGCATCCCGCTGCCGCCGTGGCCCGAGTCGCCCCGGGGTGAGCGCCCCGGTGTCTTTCCGTTCACCCGCGGCATCCACGAGACCATGTATCGGGGTCGGCTCTGGACGATGCGCCAGTACTCCGGGTTCGGGACCGCGGCCGAGACCAACCGCCGCTTCCGCTACTTGCTCGAGCAGGGCCAGACCGGCCTCAGCGTCGCCTTCGACTTGCCGACGCAGATCGGCTACGACTCGACGGCGCCGGAGGCGGCGGGCGAGGTGGGCAAGGTCGGCGTGCCGATCTCGACGGTCGAGGACCTCGACGAGCTCCTCGACGGCATCCCGCTCGAGTCGGTCAGCGTGTCCATGACCATCAACGCCTCCGCCGCCGTCCTCCTGGCGTTCCTGATCGTCGTGGCGCGACGGCGGGGGATCGATCCGGCGGCTCTCCGTGGCACCCTCCAGAACGACATCCTCAAGGAGTTCGCGGCGCGTCACACGCAGCGGTTTCCGCTCGAGCCCTCGATGCGGCTGGTCCTCGACGTCATCGAGCATTCGACGCAGCGGTTGCCGAAGTGGAACCCGATCAGCATCAGCGGCTACCACGTGCGCGAGGCCGGCTCGACGGCGGTCGAGGAGGTCGCCATCACGCTGGCGCACGCCATCGCGTACCTCGAGGGCGCGCGCGCGCGGGGCCTCGACGCCGGCGCCGTGGCGAGCCGATTCTCGTTCTTCTTCAACGCGCAGATGCACCTCTTCGAGGAGGTGGCGAAGTTCCGGGCGGCGCGGCGGCTCTGGGCGCGCACCGTGCGGGATCGCTTCGGCGTCGACGACCCCGCGGCCGCGAAGATGCGCTTTCACACGCAGACCGCCGGCGCGGCGTTGACCTACCAGGAGCCGGAGAACAACGTGGTTCGCGTCACGGTGCAGGCGCTCGCGGCGATCCTCGGCGGCACGCAGTCGCTGCACACGAACGGGGCCGACGAGGCGCTCGGACTGCCGACGGAGGCGTCAGCGCGTGTCGCGCTGCGCACGCAGCAGATCCTCGCGCACGAGACCGGTGTCGCCGACGTCGCCGATCCGCTCGGCGGCTCGCCGCTGGTCGAGTCGCTCACGGATGCCATCGAGGAGCGCGTCGGCGCTCTCCTCGGCGAGATCGATCGCGCCGGAGGCGCGGTTCGCGCCATCGAGGAGCGGCTGATCCAGCGCTGGATCGAGACGTCGTCCTACCGCACGCAACAGGAGATCGAGAGCGGCGCGCGGACGATCGTCGGCGTCAACCGCCACGCCGGCGAGTCGACGCCGGCGCGAGGCGAGGTGTTCCGCGTCGACCCGTCGCTGGAGTGCAAGCGAGTGGAACGGCTGCGCGCACGGCTCGGAGCGCGCGACATGCGTCCAGTCACCGCGGCGCTCGCGGATCTCCGGAAAGCCGCGTCGGGATCCGCGAACCTCGTGGAGCCCCTGGTGGCCGCCGCGGGGGCCGGAGCGACGCTCGGTGAGATGATGGGAACGCTCGCGGAGGTCTTCGGTGAGTATCAGGGGGACCTCTGACCCGGTGACAGGACGAAGCGCGCGCATACTCATCGCCAAACCCGGCCTCGACGGCCACGACCGCGGGGTCAAGCTCATCATCCGTGCGCTGTGGGAGGCCGGCATGGAGGTGATCTACACCGGCATGCGCGTCACGCCGGAGGCCATCGCCCTCGCCGCCGCGCAGGAGGACGTCGACGCCGTCGGCGTCTCGAACCACTCCGGCGCGCACGGCCCGCTCTTCCGGGAGCTGATCGAGCGGCTCGAGGCCGAGGGCATCGGCCGCGACGACGTCGTCCTCTTCTGCGGCGGCGCCATCCCGCCCGAGGACGTCGACGAGCTGCGTTCGATCGGCTACCGGGGCGTCTTCCCGCCGGGGACCAGCCTCGAGTCGATCGTGTCCTTCCTCGAGGAGGCGCTCCGATGACCGTGCGACTGCGCCTCGACCATGTCGGCGTCGCGGTCGACGATCTCGCCGGCGCGCGCGCGGTCTGGGAGCGATTGCTCGGGGCCGAGGCGTCGCCGCCGGAGGTGGTCGACGCCGAGGGCGTGCGGCTTTCCTTCGTGGGTGTCGACAACACGCGCGTCGAGCTCCTCGAGAGCGCCAGCGACGACAGCGCCATCGCGCGTTACCTCGCACGACGGCCGGCGGGGGTCCACCACCTGAGCTTCGCGATCGAGGGAGTCTCGATCGACGACTGGTTCGAGGAGCTGCGACGGCGCGGCGTCCGCGTCATCGGAGACGCGCCGGGCCCCGGCGCGGACGGGACACGCGTCTTCTTCGTGCATCCATCGGCCACCGGCGGCGTGCTCGTCGAGTTCTCGCAGCGCGACGACGGCCACCCGAGAGCCGGGGAGTCGAGCGAGTGAGCAGCAAGGACGGCAAGCTCGAGAGGATCGAGGCGATTCGCGCGGCGGCGCGGCTCGGCGGAGGTCGAGAGCGCATCGAGGCCCAGCACGCGCGCGGCAAGCTCACCGCGCGGGAGCGCCTCGACGTGCTCCTGGATCAGGGCTCCTTCGTCGAGCTCGACGCCTTCGTCACGCACCGCTCGCGCGATTTCGGCATGGAGGAGCGCCGCGTCCCCGGAGACGGCGTGGTCACCGGCCACGGCGAGATCGGCGGCCGGCGCGTCTTCGTGTTCAGCCAGGACTTCACGGTGCTCGGCGGCAGCCTCTCCGAGAGCAACGCGAAGAAGATCATTAAGGTGATGGACCTCGCGTTGAAGGTCGGCGCGCCGATCATCGGACTCAACGATTCGGGCGGGGCGCGCATCCAGGAGGGCGTCGCGAGCCTCGGCGGCTACGCGGAGATCTTCCTCCGCAACACGCTCGCGTCCGGCGTCGTACCGCAGATCTCGGCGATCCTCGGGCCGTGCGCGGGCGGGGCGGTGTACTCGCCGGCGATCACCGACTTCGTCTTCATGGTCGAGAAGACGAGCACCATGTACGTCACCGGACCGAACGTCGTCAAGACCGTCACGGGCGAGGACGTCGACCACGAGTCGCTCGGCGGCGCGGACGTCCACAGTTCGAAGAGCGGCGTCGCGCACTTCAAGGCCGACGACGACGTCTCGTGTCTCGAGGCGGTGCGGAGCTTGCTCTCCTACCTGCCGGACAACAACCTCGCGGACCCGCCGCGCGTCGAGTGCTCTGACCCCGTCGATCGCCCGTGCCCGGCGCTCGACACCATCGTGCCGCCGGATCCGGAGAAGCCCTACGACATGAAGTCGGTGATCGGGGAGGTCTTCGATCGTGGCAGCCTCCTCGAGGTCCACGCGCACTTCGCGCGGAACGTCATCGTCGGCTTTGCGCGACTCGGCGGCCGTCCGGTCGGCGTCATCGCCAACCAGCCGGCGGTCCTGGCGGGCACGCTCGACATCGACTCCAGCGTCAAGGCCGCGAGGTTCATCCGCTTCTGCGACTGCTTCAACTTCCCGATCGTCACGTTCGAGGACGTCCCCGGCTTCCTGCCCGGCACCGACCAGGAGCACCGCGGCATCATCCGGCACGGGGCGAAGCTCCTCTACGCCTACTGCGAGTCGACGGTCCCGAAGCTGACAGTGATCACGCGCAAGGCGTACGGCGGCGCCTATGACGTCATGTCGTCGAAGCACATCCGCGGCGACATGAACTTCGCGTGGCCGACGGCGGAGATCGCCGTCATGGGGCCCCGTGGCGCCGTGGAGATCATCTTCCGGAAGGAGATCGCGGCGGCGGCGGACCCGGCGCGCGAGACCGAGCGGCTCGTCGCCGAGTACCGGGACAAGTTCGCCAACCCGCTCATCGCCGCGGAGCGCGGTTATATCGACGATATCATCAGGCCGGCGGAGACGCGGGCGCGGCTCGTGACCGCGCTCGAGGCGCTGCGCGACAAGCGCGACTCGAACCCGCCGAGAAAGCACGGGAACCCGCCATTCTGATCCCGCCGAGACCCCCGAGAGACTCGCGATGGCAGCGAAGAAGCAGAGCGCCAGGAAGATCCGCACCATCCTGATCCCGAACCGGGGCGAGATCGCGCTGCGCATCGTGCGCACGGCGCGGGCGCTCGGCGTGCGGGCCGTGGTGGCGCATTCCGCGGCGGACGGGAGCTCGCTGGCGGTGCGCGCCGCGGACGATGCGGTGCTTCTCGGGCCGGCCGCGCCGTCGGAGAGCTACCTGGCGATCGACCGGATCATCGAGGCCGCGCGCCGGGTCGGGGCCGATGCGGTGCATCCGGGGTACGGGTTCCTGTCGGAGCGCGAGGCGTTCGCGCGCGCCGTCGAGGAGAGCGGCCTCGCCTTCATCGGGCCGACCCCGGAGAACGTTCGCCAGATGGGCGACAAGGTCTCCGCGAGAGCGACTGTCGCGGGCGCCGGCGTGCCGGTGGTGCCCGGGCGCCGGGAGCCGATCACCGACACCGCCGGAGTCGAGCGCACGGCGGACGAGGTCGGCCTGCCGCTGCTCCTGAAGGCCGCCGCCGGCGGTGGCGGCAAGGGGATCCGGCTCGTGCGCGAGCGCGGCGAGATCGCCTCGGCCTTCCGGCTCGCGCGCTCGGAGGCGCAGAACGCCTTCGGCGACCCGACGCTGTTCGCGGAGCGTTATCTCGAGCGGGCCAGGCACGTCGAGGTGCAGGTGCTTGGCGACGGCGCGGGCGGCGCGCGCGTCTTCCCCGAGCGCGACTGCTCGATCCAGCGGCGCCACCAGAAGCTGATCGAGGAGACGCCCTGTCCGGACCTCGATCCGGAATTGCGCGAGAAGCTGCTCGCCCACGCGCTGCGCGCCGTCCAGGCCTCGAAGTACCGCGGCGCGGGGACGCTCGAGTTCCTCTCCGACGGCGAGGACGGCATCTACTTCCTCGAGATGAACACGCGGCTGCAGGTCGAGCATCCGATCACCGAGGCGGTGACGGGCGTCGATCTCGTCGCGGAGCAGATCGCCGTCGCGGAGGGAAAACGGTACCGCGGCAAGACGCTCGAGAAGTGCCTCGTCGCCGGCGAGGGCGCCGCCGTCGAGCTGCGAGTCAACGCCGAGGATCCGGCGCTCGATTTCGCGCCGTCGATCGGCGTCGTGAACGACGTCCGGCTCCCCGGCGGCCCCGGCATCCGCGTCGACTCCGGAGCCCACCCCGGCCTCGAGATCACGCCGTTCTACGATTCGCTCGTCGCCAAGGTGATCGCGTCGGGACGCGACCGCGACGAGGCGCTCGCGCGGCTCCGGGTCGCGCTCGAGGAGATCACCATCCGCGGCGTCGCCACGACGCTGCCGGTCGGGCTCGCCCTCCTCGATGACGCCGGCTTCCGCGCCGGGCGCTACCACTGCCAGTATCTCGGCGAACGGCTCGAGGATCCGTCGTTTCTCCGTGGCGCCCCGGGAGACGACCTCGCCGCGGCGATCGCGGTGGCTGCCGCCGTGTCTGCGCGGCTCGGCGGGCAGAGACGACCCTCCGTCGGGCGACGGACCGCCGGCGAGGAGCCCGCGGACGACACCCTGTCGCCGTGGGCGCGGCTGGGAAGGACACACGGACTGCGGGGGATCGGACGGTGAAGCTCGAGGTGACCATCGACGGGCGCACGTTCGAGGTCGACCTCGTCGACCCGTCTCCGGGCGCGGAGGCCCGCGTCGTGGTCGACGGCGAGGAACGCGTCGCGGCGGTCGAGTCGGCGAGCCCGGACGAGGTCATCGTCCGCGTCGACGGCCGGCGCTTCCGCTTCGCCGTCGAGCCGCACCCCGGAGGCGAGCAGGCCGCCGACGGCACCCCTGTGCGACTGCTCCATCGCAACCGCTGCTTCGACGTCCGCGTCGCCAGCGAGATCGATCGACTCCGCGCCCGCGCGCCGGGCAGGACGACGGCGAGCGGCCCGGTGACGATTCACAGCGCCCTGCCGGGTGTCGTCCGCCAGATCTTCCTCGAGCCCGGCAGCGACGTCGACGAGGGCGCCCCGATCCTGACCCTCGAGGCGATGAAGATGGAGAACGAGATCCGCGCGGAGATCGCCGGGCGCATCGAATCCATTCACGTCCAGCCGGGCCAGGTGGTTGCGGCGAGAGAACCGCTGGCGACGATCGTGCCGGGCTAATCGCTTTCGGATCCCGGTCCCGGTCCCGGCTTTCGCCCTCGTCCTCGAAAACCTCGGTTGGCGATGCCACGTCCGATACCGATTCCGACTCCATTGTTGCACAAACGTACCCGAACCCGAACCCGTACCCGTTCCCGTGCCCGTTCCCGTACCCGTACCCGTTCCCGAGGGCGCTGGTTGCCGAGTCCGATGACCGACTCCGAGACCGATGGCCGATACCGATTCCGACTCCGACTCCGAGGTCCGATTCCGATTCCGACTCCGATGACCGACTCGGACTCCGATCCGATTCCGATCTCCGATCTCCGATCTCCGATCTCTGACCTCTGATCTCTGTTGTCTGTCTCTGATCTCTGCCTCTGTCCTCTGTCTCCGTCCTCTGCCTCCGTCCTCTGCCTCGCCCGATGGTCTCAGGCCGCCGCTCTCGCCTTGAGCCCCACTCTCCGCGCCATCCGCGCCAGCGGCACGCCTCGGCGGCGGGCGATGGCGATGGCCCAGCCGGTGAGCACCGCGGTCAGGACCGGGTAGAAGACCTTGGCGAAGTCGATGATCGCCACGCCGCCGAGGACGACGAACCGGGGGCCGTCCTCGTCGGGGAGCTCGGGTGGGTTGAGGGAGGACCAGAGGGTGAAGGGCGAGAGGTAGTAGAGGGAGAAGATGCCGTCGGGGAACTTCTGGAACTCGAAGATCACCGGCAGGAGCAGCGTGATGATGAAGATGAAGAACACCGTCAGGAAGCAGTACCCGCGCGTGAAGCCCGAGCTCGAGAGGTAGAACCCGAGGGCGCCGAACGCGAGCACGTAGAGGGGGAAGGTGATGATCACGTCGCGCCAGCGGTCGATGAGGCTGTACCAGCGTTGCTGGTCCTCGACGCTCGCGAGGGTTCCCGCGTCGAGCCACGAGGCCGCGTGCTGGAGCAGGAGGAGCAGCGCGGCGGTCGACACCACCAGGAGAAACGCCAGGTAGAGCAGCCCCCAGAACGAGCCCGGCGCGAAAATCCGCAGGGCGGCCAGCGGCCCGCGGAGTCGCGAGAAGCGCGCCTGGACGCGGCGCGAGAGCTCGAGCGGCTCGGTCGGGAAGGTGAGCGCGGCGACGAAGAGGATCAACAGGGACGTCCAGACGCGGGTCGCGAGAATGGAATCGATCCGCACCATCTGCTCGAGGCGATTCGAGGCGTCCGGACTCGGCTGGACGACGCACGCCAGCAGGTAGAGGAAGAGCAGCAGGGTGGTGAGCGCCCTCAGATTCGACGACTTGTCGTCGGTCGAGGTCCGCACGCGATTCGTCGTCAGCGTGAACAGGTACGCGAACGCGAATCCGACGACGAGGACGAGTCCGATCAGGAGCTGCACTCCCTCCCCGCCGGTGACGGCCATCTCGTCCGCGCTGGCGGAGCCGGCGATGCGCTGCATGAGGACGGCGATCAGCGTCCGGTCGCCCGCCTCCTGCCACGCCTTCTTGACCGGGTCCCAGAGAGTGAACCAGAGCATGGCCATGTAGCCGAAGACGATCGTGTAGACCGTCAGAGTGCTCCGCAGGTTGGCCGAGTAGCAGCTCGAGAAGAAGACGCCGATCATCGCCACGACGAGCGTGTGGCCGACGAGGATCGCGTAGGCGATGAAGATCTCCTCGATCTGCACGCCGCCGAAGAGCGTGCTGATGGCCAGCAGGGGCACGGTCGCGAAGACGGTGATCAGGCAGTAGGCGGACGTCGCCAGGAACTTGCCGAGCACGAGCTCGCCGGGGCGCAGGTCGGTGGTGATCAGGAGATCCAGCGACTTGTTCGCGCGCTCCTCGGTGAACGCCGTCGACGTCAGCGCCGGGAAGACGATCAGCACGACGAGGAACTGGATCCCGAAGAAGGTGTCGAAGAGGCTGCGCCCGAGCTGGACGGACGTCAGGTTCTCGCTCTCGCGCTTGATCCAGATCTGCACCATGACGCCGATGGCGATCGCCAGGACGCACATGAAGTGCGTCACGAAGAACCGGCTTCGCCTGAAGTCGCCGCGCAGCTCCTTGAGGAGGATCGGCCAGCCGATGTTGCCGATCCATCCGCGGACCGTCGGCAAGCGGAGGCTGAGGAATCCGGAGCCGCGTGCGCTCGCGGCGCTACTGGAGATCGCCACGGGTGACCTCCATGAAAACGCGCTCGAGGTCCGCGGCCTCCTGCCGGATCGCCAGGATCGGCGCCTCGCGATCCACGAGCAGCTTGAGGACCGCGTGGAAGCTCTCCGGATCTCCGAGGTACTCGAAGTGAACCTCGCGGCCGTTGGCGTTGACCTCGTTGACGTGCGGATGCGTGGCGAGGATCTCGCTCGCGGCCGGGAATTCGCGGTGGAACGTCACATGCACGGTGCGGCGCGGCTTCAGGCGGCCGATGATCCGATCGACCTCGCCCCACTCGAGGATCTTGCCCTTCTCGATGATGCCGACGGAGTCGCAGACGTCCGACAGCTCGGTGAGGATGTGGCTCGAGATGAGGATCGTCTTGCCCATGGTGCGGAGCTCCTTGAGCAAGGCGCGGAGCTCGATGCGGGCGCGCGGGTCCATGGCCGAGGCGGGCTCGTCCAGTATCAGCACCCTGGGATCGTGAATCAGCGTCTTGGCGAGGCAGAGCCGCTGCCGCATTCCCTTCGAGAGCGATGCCACCATGCGGTCCTGCAGGGGGTCGAGGTCGGTGAGCTCGAGCACGCCCCCGACGATCGTGCGGCGCTCGCGGGGGGGCACGCGAAACGCGCCCGCGAAGAACTCGAGGTACTCCCAGACGGTGATCCCCTCGTAGACGCCGAACTCGTCCGGCATGTAACCCACGATCCGCCTCACTTCGTCGGGTTGCTCGAGGACGTCGAGGCCGGCGATCGAGAGGTCGCCGCTCGTCGGCTCGAGGAGCGTCGCGAGGATCTTGATGGTCGTCGTCTTGCCGGCGCCGTTGGGACCGATGAACCCGAAGATCTGCCCCTCGCCGATCTCGAAGCTGATGCCATCGAGAGCGACGGTCTCGCCGAACACCATCCGCAGGTCCCGCACGACCACCATCGGCGGCGGCTTGTCGATCGGCGGTGATTCCTGGGGTGTGGCGTGGCTTTCCATGCGATCAGCGATACACAACGAGGATGTCGGCGCGATGCTTGAGCGTCGACCCCTGCCCGATCTCGAAATCCCGCTCGCGTCTGTCGAGGACCCCGAGGAAGACGATCGACGAGCCCATGCGCTCGAAGAGATCTCCGGTGAGCACTCGCTTCACTGCCTCGAGTGTCAGCTCATCCCCCTCGAAGGGGTCCTCGACCTCGGCGTCGTCACGACTCCGCCCCTCGCCGAGGCGGAAGATGTCGATCGGTGTCATGTCGGCGCCGTCGACTCGCACGCGACCACCGGCGGGCAGCTCGCCCACGGAGACGATCTGGCCGCGAGATCTCGGCAAATAAAAGCCACGGCGGATCGTCATCGGAGTCGCGTTGACGATCTCGACGTCGGCCGTGTCGACCTCGGGGTCGGTGTTCTCGAGGCGGTTGATCTCGAGCGTTCCCCGCGCCGGCACGAGATCCCTCGCGGCAAACACGCCGGTCTGCCAGACGTCGAGGCGGAAGTCGCGGATCGACGAGCTCGTCGCGACGTCGTCATCGCGCGTCGAGCTGGTGATGCCGACCATCTCCTTCGAGTTCTCGAAGACGGGGAGCAGCGAACGCGTTCCGGGCGCGGAGACGCTGTAGCGGGTGTCATCGCTCGAGAAGATGCCGAGGTACGCCTCCTTGCGCAGATACGGCTCCGAGGGCCGCCAGTGAAACAGCGTCAGCGTGCGCGTCTCGGTGAGCACGCCCTTGGTGAGATAGCCGGTGAGAAAGATGAGCCCGACGTAGACGACGACCACCGTCGGCTGCAGCCACACCACCCAGGGCAGGCGGTTGATTCGCTTGAGGAAGAAGTACAGCCCCGGCCCGATCAGCCCGAGGTAGACGGCGACGAGCCCCCCGATGAACCAGATCCCGAGGTCGGGACTGAGCCCCTTCTTGAGAAACTCGACGAGCCGGTCGTTGACGGTCCTCGCCGTGCGGGCGTTCCAGTCGCTGCGTCCCGAGTCGAGCGGCACGCCCTCGAGGATCGCCGTCCAGAGGAGGTTCTGGAATCCCGAGCCGATCGCGATCGATGTGGATACCGGGTCCGTCGTCAGCACGCCGAGACGACCGGCGCCGTAGGGGATCTCGTGGTAGAGCCGGCGCGATGCCTCGATGGCGGCGTCGATCGACTTCCTCGGATCGACGGAGACCAGGACGCGCGTCGGCGGCGCCTTGTCGTCGTCGATCGGATCGAGACGGAACAGGGTCCAGGCGGCCTCCTCGTCATCGTCCTTCCAGCGCAGCAGCGCGGAGAGGCGGTTCTCGTCGTTGAACCCGCGCGCCTCGTTGAGAAACGCGAGGGCCTGCGGCCGGAACTCCTCCTCGACCTGCACGGCCGAGAGCGCCTCCGGCGGGATCATCAGGCGGGCAAGCCGCGTCGAGAAGATGGCGCCGTCCACCGACGGCACCAGGATCACCGTGCCGCCGAGGTAGACCCAGCGCCGGATCGCCTCCACCTGGGCATCGTCGAGCTCGCGCTCGTCGAAGTTTCTGAGGATCAGCGCCCGGACGGACTGATATCCGAGCGGATCGTCGGGCAGCATGCGCTCGCGCGGCTGGTCGACGGCAACGGCGAGCGAGCGGCGCTGCGTGCGGCTCAGCGTGAACTGCGAGAGGTTGCGGAGCAGATTCGACAGCTCGTCGTTGCTGGTGCCGCTGACGAGCACCGGCAGCGGCGTGTATCCACCGCCGCGCGTCGAGCTGATGGTGTACGGCCGCCGGTGGATCTCGCGGTCGCCGTCGTAAACGCGGACCAGGATCCTGCTGTCGAAGGTCTCGTTCGAGGTGTCGGGATACCAGACGTAGACGAACGTCTTTCGCGGTGGCCCCGGGTTGACCTCCACGGTGCGCGCCGTGCGGAAGAACTGCCGGCTCTGCGACAGGCCGACGGCGGCGCTGACGACGCCCTCGAGACGGACCTCGCGCGGCGAGGACGTGTTGTTGCGCAGCTCGAGGTAAATCGGCAGCCATCCGGGAAGACCGGTGCCGATGTAGTTGGTGACGTCCTCGGGAAACCACTCCTGCACCACCTCGACGGGCGGGGGCGCGACGCCGCCGGCGTCGTCCTGGGCCACGACCGGCGTCGCCACGACGAGCGAGCCGGCGAGGAGCGCCAGGGCCGGGGCGAGCGCGATACCGGGAAGCCTGCGTCTCTGGTCGAGTCGCTCGGCGCGGGTCGTGCTACCCATCGGCGCTCTCCCTCATGCCGCGTCGCCCCTCGATGGCGTCCGCCACGATGGTGCTCGAGACGTGCTCGATGTTGCTGCCGCTCGGTATGCCGCGCGCGATGCGCGAGACCGTGACGCCCGGAATGCCGCGCAGCTGCCCGGCGAGGTAGAGCGCCGTGCCGTCGCCCTCGAAGTTGGGATTGGTCGCCAGGATCACCTCGCGGACCGGCGACTCGGTGCCCGCCCGCTCGCGGATGCGGTCGAGCAGGCTGCGGACGGTCAAGTCCTCGGGCGTGATGCCGTCGAGCGGCGCGAACGCCCCCATGAGCACGTGGTACTTGCCGTTGTAGTTGCCGGCGCGCTCGATGGCGTAGACGTCCTTCGGCTGCTCGACGACGCAGATCATCGAATCGTCGCGTCGCTCGTCGACACAGATCGGACAGACGTCGCGCTCGGTGATGTTGAAGCAGACGCGGCAGTTCTTGAGCTTCTTCTTGACGTCGCGGATGGCGTGCGCGAGCTGCATCGCCTCGTCCTCGCTGGTTCGCAGGACGTAGTAGGCGAGTCGCTCCGCCGTCTTGTTGCCGATGCCGGGGAGCTTCTTGAACTCCTCGACCAGCTTCTGCAGAGCCTCGGTGTGGGTTTCCATTTCCGCGCTCAGCCGGAAAGGAGAGCTGGCCTCTCGGAGGCAGATGACCGGGCCAGACCGATTACGGCGACGGGCATCTCAAGACGTTCCCCGGAGGCGGGTCGTTTCAGAAAAAAAGTTCGGAGAGATCGCCGAGCCCACCGGTCGCCCTGTTGATCTCCTCCGACTTCAGCGCCTTCGCCTTCTTGACGCCCTGTGACACGGCGGCGACGATCATGTCCTCGAGAAACTCGATCTCCTCCGACACGGCCTTCGGGTCGATGGTGACCTTGAGGAGTTCCTGCCGCCCGTTGACCAGGGCGGTCACGAGCCCGCCGCCGGCGCTGCCCTCGACGACGCGTTCCTTGAGCTGGTCCTGAACGCGCTCGATCTGCTTGCGGATCCTCCCCGCGTTGCGGAGAAGATCACCCACGTCGCTGGTGTTTTTCATCGACACGCTTCACTCCCCGGGTCCACTCTCTCTCGCGTCGCCGACTCTCGCGTCGCCAACATCGACTCTAAACTGTCGCCCGCGCTGGCCCAAGCGACTTTCTCAGACGAATTTTCCCCGGAACAGGTCGCGCGTCTTCTTGACCACCGGGTCGTCGCGCAGCTTCCCCGACGACTCCGGAGCCCGGGGGCGGGCCTCGCCGCCCTCGCCGCGATGCCCCGCCCCGCGCTCAGGGTCCGCGCTCCCGCCACCTGGACTCCCACCGTCCGCGCCGCCGCCGTCGGGACCGCCGTTCCCGCCGTTGGTCTGGCGGTGCTCCGTGCGGACCGTCCACCGGGCGCCGGTGATCTCGGCGATCAGCGACTCGAGCACGGCGACGCGCCGCTTGCTCTTCATCTGCCGCAGGTGGAACGGGCGCTCGAAGCGAACGGCGACCGCTCCGGCGCCGGCCTCGGCGATCTCGGCGTTGCGGAGGAACGCCTGGAGCTCCGGATGGCGCTCGCCGAACTCGATGACGATCTGGCTCCACAGGGAGCGCAGGTGGGAGAAGTCCGCCGGCGGGGCCTCGGGGGAGGGCGTTGCCGGCGTCGAGGTCGAGGACGGGGATTCCGACACCGACGCCGACACCTATTCCGACGCCGATTCCGATTCCGATTCCGATTCCGAGGACGAGGACGAGGACGAGGACGAGGACGATACGGGGGCCGATACCGGATCCGATGCCGGGGTCGATCGCGATGGCGCGTCTGACCGTGTCCGGGGCGGTCGAGCGCTGGCCGGAGCCTGACGGGGCTTTCGGGACGGCGCGGTCGCCGCCGATGCCCCCTCGATTCGTCTGAGCAGCTCGAGCGCCTCGTCGATCGTCCGCGGGTCCTCGAGGCGCGCGAGCTTGACGAGGGCGAGCTCGAGCGCGAGCTCGGGATACGGCGAGCCCTTCAGACGCACGGCGGTCTCGTGGAGGATCTGCAGCGAGCCGACGAGCCGGTCGATCAGCGCCCCGCCGGATGGGTCGGCGCCGGATCGGTCGGCATCCCCGCCGGCGGTCCCCGCCGCGCGCAGCCTCTGCTTCAGAAGCTCGCGCAGGCGCTCGATGATCTGCTCGAGAAGCACGGCGGGGTCGGTGCCGCTCGCGAAGCACCCGTCGAGACGCTCGACCACCTCGGTCGGGCGGGACTCGTGGACCGCCGCCACAAGGGCGTCGAGCTCGCTCTCGGAGACGCGGCCGGTGATGCGATTGAGGTCCTCGACGCGGAGCGCCTCGTCCGAGAAGCTGATGAGCTGGTCGAGGAGCGTCTGCGCGTCGCGCAGGCCGCCGTGACCGGAGCGCGCGATGAGCTCGAGCAGGCCGTCCTCGGGCATGACGTTCTCCTGCGCGCAGATCTGCGCCAGCCGTCGCACGGTCGCCTCTTCCCCAATCGGGTGGAAATCGAAGCGCTGGCACCTCGAGAGCACGGTGTCGGGGATCTTGTGCGCCTCGGTTGTCGCGAAGATGAACTTGACGTGGGACGGCGGCTCCTCGAGCACCTTGAGGAGCGCGTTGAACGCCTCCCGCGTCAGCATGTGAACTTCGTCGACGATGTAGACCTTGTACGGCGCGCGCGACGGCGCGAACTGGACGTTCTCGATGATGTCGCGCACGTCCTCGATGCCCCGGTGCGACGCCCCGTCGAGCTCGAGGACGTCGATGTCATCGCCGATGTGGATCGCGCGGCAGATCTCGCAGTCGTTGCAGGGGACGCCGCGCTCGTCCCGCGGCCGTTCGCGATCGGAGGAGCGCGTGCAGTTCAGCGCGCGCGCGAAGATCCGCGCCATCGACGTCTTGCCGACACCGCGCGGACCGCAGAAGAGGTACGCGTGCGCCAGGCGCTCATGGATGATGGCGTTGCGCAGCGTCTCGGCGGTGGCCTCCTGCCCGACGACCTCGTCGAACCGCCGCGGGCGGTACCGCCGCGCGATGACCTGATAGGGGCCGGTTTCTCCGGCAGGGGGCGACGGGGCGGTCTCCACGGTCACAGAGCAAAAAAAGACCGGAGCAAGCACATAGAACCACGCCAAGTGGGCTGCTTCTGTTAGGACCTGACCCGGTGCTCGGGGATCCTATTGCCGCTCCGGCAACCTGAAGTTTCTCGTATCGGTTGTCGATCCGCGGGGATTGTAGCACGGTCCGCCGCTCCATGAAAATTTCCAATTCGGCGGCCGGTCTCGCCGCGGGATTCTTCGCCCGATGCGGCGGTTTTCGCGGCATCCGGGCGGCGGGAGCGCGTCCCCTCGCGGCCCGCGGCTGATTGGCTCGCGTTTTGCGGCCAGCTTTTCGTCGAGAGCCCAGCCCGAGGAGGCCGCCATGCTCCGGAAGATCCTGCTCCCCACCGACTTCTCCGATCGCGCGCGCGCCGCCTACGCGGCCGCCGTGTCCATCGCCCGCGAGTTCGACGCCACGCTGCTTCTCGTTCACGAGGCAGAGCCGGTCCCGCCCCTCTACTTCGAACATGTCAGCCCGGATTTCCCGGTGAACTCCTATTACGAGGGACTCGAGCGGCGGCTCGACGCGGAGTCGGGACACGTCGTCTTCGAGGAATGTCGCGTCGAGACCAGGCTGCTCCGGGGCGAGTCCGAGGACGAGCGCATCGTCGACCTCGCGAGGGACGAGGGTGTCGACCTCGTCGTCCTGTCGACGCACGGTCGCTCCGGCCTCGCGCACGTCATGCTCGGAAGCTTCGCGGAGCGCCTGGCCCGAACGGCGCCGGTCCCGGTGCTCACCTACCGCCGCCGGGACGAGCGCGAGAAGTTCGCCCCGCGCGCCGCCGTCGTGCCGTTCGACTTCTCCGACAACGCGACGGCCATCCTGCCGCTCGCCCGCTTCTTCGCCAGGCACTTCGGCACCCGACTGACGCTGCTCCATGTGCTCCCGGACCCGGACGAGTTCTCCCACGGTCGCTTCGGCGCCGGCACCTCCTACGCCGAGATCCAGCGCGACACCCGCCAGGCCCGCGAGGCCGCGCTGCGCCAGCTCGAGGAGTTCTGCGCCCGGGAGTTCCCCCGCAGCGAGATCGCCCGGGCGCGCGTCCGCCAGGGCCCGGCCTACCGCGAGATCATCCACGAGGCGCAGGAGTCCCGCACCGACCTGATCCTGATGGCGACCCACGGCTTCTCCGGCCTGCGACATTTCTTCTTCGGCAGCGTCGCGGAAAAGGTGCTGCGCGGCGCGCCGTGCTCGGTGCTGACGATCCGGCCGGAGGAGGTGAAAACGACGGATGCGGGGGAGACCGCAGTATCGTCCTCGTCCTCGAGCGGGA
Source organism: Planctomycetota bacterium (assembly GCA_041569895.1). Taxonomy (GTDB): domain Bacteria; phylum Planctomycetota; class UBA8108; order UBA8108; family JACQVS01; genus JBFFXF01. The sequence continues at coordinate 20,900 of JBFFXF010000029.1, forward strand.
GGGACTGAGGACTGAGACCGAGGACAGAGGCAGAGACCAGAGGGCAGAGGCCCGAGTCGGAATCGGTATCGGGTGTCGGAGTCGGCGTCGGAATCGGAATCGGGAGTCGGAATCGGAGTTGGTCATCGGAATCGGACACCGGACCCGGCAGCGAAGGCTCTTCGAGGACGAGGACGAGGACGAGACGCGGGCGCTGGCATCCGCGACGGGCACGTCCCGGCGTGCTATCATGTCCTCCCGGAGGTGGATCATGCTGCGATGTCTCCCCGCTCCTCTCTCGCTCGTGGTTCTCCTTCTCCTCGCAAACCTCGCTCTCGCGCAGCCCTGCCTGGACGCGGAGCTCAATCAGATCTTCGTCACCGGGCCTCCCGCGGTCGGTGCGCCGCCGTTTGCGGGGATGATCGGCGGTGGCGATATCGATGACGTGTCCGCCGGGGCGAACCGCCTCGATGTGCCCGTCGCGGCGGGCCGGGTCGGCGCGACGACGGTGTACGCGGCGATCGTGTCGCAGTTCGACCCGGCGCCTCCGGGCGAGCGCACGGGTGTCCAGGGGTGGTCGCTCGCGTGCGTGGTGACCGGCGACATCCAGCTCATCACCGCGACGACGACGGGGACCGCGGCCAGGGATCTGATGACGTCGGGCTCGGGAGGGTTCGAGAAGACCGAGCCCTTCCACGCGGAGACCGACGAGGGGCCGGTGATCACGTCCGCCATGGTCCTGTCGTTCCGGGAGCCGCTGGTGCTGCCGATCGAGGGGACCGCCACCATCCTGGCGATCGAGATCGAGGCGCCGGGTCCGCAGCCGGACGCTCCGTCGGCGGCGCACGTCGGCGGCATCCGCTGGCGTGACGGCGTCGGGTACAACCCGGTCGTGAACACGATCACGGTCAACGGGGCGAGCGCGCAGCCCTGTCGCCGCCAGGAGGTCACGATCGCGTTCGTGCATGGCGGCGGCACGCCCCACCGCCGTGGTGACACGAACGGCGACGGCCGTGTCGACATCGCCGATCCGATCTGGCTGCTCCAGCAACTCTTCCGCAAGGGACCGCCGACGCGGTGCGCGGACGCGGCCGACGCCAACGACGACGGAATCCTCGACGTCGCCGACGCGGCCTTCGGGATCGGTTACAACTTCTTCGGGGGAGCGCCGTCGCCGCCGCCGTTTCCCGAGTGCGGCGACGACCCGACCGACGACGCGCTCGAATGCGACGAGTATCCCTCGTGCCCGTGAGCGGGCGGTGGCGGCGCGCGCCTCAGGCGCCGCAGCTCGACGCCTCGCAACCCAGCACCACCCCCCCGACGCCGCAGGCCCTCGGGCCCGGCTCCGGCGGCGTCGGACCGCTGCGGAACAGATAGTCGAGGAGCGTCACCGCGTCGGTCAGGTTGATGACGCCGTCGGCGTCGATGTCGGCGGCGTCGAGGCACGGCGGAGTCAAGCCGCCGGCGAAGAGCCAGACGAGGTTGTACACCGCGTCGGAGAGATCGACGCGCTGATCATTGTTGACGTCCCCGCGGCGGTAGAAGCCGTCGAGGTGCAGCTCCTCCGCCGGGCGCGCGACGAGCTGGAGCGTGAAAGCGCGGATCTCGTTCGTCGGATCGTCTCCGCGGAGGCCAATGGAGATCTTCGGAAACCGCTCGCCGTCGGCAAGCGGCCCCCTGTCGCTCTCCAGCACTGTCGCCACGGAGGCATCGTCGACCTCGACGTCGACGTCGAGGGTCATCTGCTGGAGCAGCGCCACCTCGCCGCCGATGGTGTACTTCCCGCGGCCGGTGATGCGAACGACGGGCGGTTGGGGCTCGATGTCGATGACCTCGAGCGCGGCCACGCGGTAGAAGTCGAACGGGTTCGGACCACCGACCGATTCCGGCACCAGCAGGAATCGCCCCCCCACCGGAATCGGGATCGTCGGGGCACCACAGACCGTGCAGTCGTCGGTGAAGAAGCTGCCGGTGAAGCGAGGCCGCTCGCCCGGGACGAGCTCGTAGAGCACGGCGTCCTTTCGCGGCGCGGCGACCAGACGCAGCCTGTAGAAGTGGAACGGGTCACGGATCTCCTGCTCCTCCGCGGCGACGTCGAGCTCCGGCCACCGGACGCGCGGCGCGACGTCGCCGCTCGTGAGCTCGATCCCGCCGGTCTCGCCGATGGTCACCTCGAGGAAGAGACGCGTGATGTCATCGCTCACGCGGTGGTACGAGCCGCCGCCGCGGATGGAGATCGGCGGGTCGATGGTCGCCGTCTCGAGGTCGAGCTCGGTGATCCGGTAGAGCTCGCCGATGACGCGAACCCGCAGGCGTGTCAGGACCAGCGTGCCGCGGACGGGGATCGCGATGGCGGCGCGATCGCAGAGCCCGCAGTCGTCGAGGAGCTCGCTCCCCTCGCGAAGCTCGTAGAACACGGGATCGAACTCGCCGCCGTGCGCTCGCGGGCGAGCGACCGGACCGAGGGCGAGAAGGATCACCAGGGGAAGCAGAGGCCGACACGCGCCGCACACCGCGACCGTCTTCCGGGGAGTCTGCTGGAACATGAGAGGCACCTCCATGGCGTCCCCCGACTCACCCCGGCGGGAGATCCGGTAATTCTCCGGCACAAGGACGCCCGAGGCAAGCATCGAGCGGGCGTCAGGGTCGGGAGAGGAGGGCGAGACCGAGGACAGAGACCAGAGACCAGAGACCAGAGATCAGAGATCAGAGATCAGAGACCAGAGATCAGAGATCAGAGATCAGACACCAGACCGCATATCGGACGTCGGAGTCGGACGTCGGAGTCGGAGTCGGTCATCGGAATCGGAATCCGAGTCGGAGTCGGTCATCGGAATCGGAATCCGAGTCGGAATCGGTCATCGGTATCGGAATCGGCCTCGGCATCGGCCCCGGACATCAGCCCCGAGCCCCCCGCCTGGCCCGTTTCCCGACCATGCCCTATCCTTCCCTGCGGTCAGCAATCGATTCGGTCGTAAGCCGCGGCGCGGCGCCGGGGTCGGTCCCGGCGGGTCGCTGATCTGTCAACTCGAGTCAGGGGAGTCTGTTGTGGAAGGGAACAAGGTCAAGAAGGTCATCTCGAGCGTCGCGACGGTGGTCGTCGTCGTGGCCGTCGTCGTCGGTCTGAAGTTCTATAACAAGCACAAGACCAGCGGCGAGGTGCTGGCGCAGGCCGAGTCGGTGGTGCAGACGGTGCCGGGCTACGAGCAGGATCCCGCGTACCACGACGCGCTCTTCGAGAAGGCGCACGATGAGGCCTTCAGCGAGGCGTACAGCATGGGCGGGCGCCGCACGCGGGCGAGGTTCGACAGCGAGCGCTACCTCGAGGTCCTGCTCTCGACGATGCGAGACATGGCGAGAGCCGACGGCCGCCAGGAGGTCGCCGCGAGCATCGAGAGCCGCCGCGTGCTGCTGGAGCTGCCGGTCGAAGAGTAGCTCTCGCTCGGGCGTGGGACCCGGGGGAGGAAAATGGCGGAGAGGGCGGGATTCGAACCCGCGGTACAGTTGCCTGTACACACGCTTTCCAAGCGTGCTCCTTCGGCCACTCGGACACCTCTCCGATGCGGGCCGCTCGGAGAGCGCGCCCTGGATCGTCCGGACCCGCGTCCGGACGGGCGAGTGGCGGAGGGGGGGGGATTCGAACCCCCGGTACCCTCGCGAGTACACCGGTTTTCGAAACCGGCCCGTTCGGCCGCTCCGGCACCCCTCCTCGAGGACGCGGTATTGTGGCCGTGGCTCCCCGGGGTGTCAAGCGGACCGGATTGATCCGCGTCGAGCTGCGCCCGCCACGGATCGCCACGCACCGCGCGGCCGGTCGGGCCCGCCGTTTGCGGGAGTCTTCGTTCGAGAAGCGGGTCATCAGGTCCCCGGGGTGCTCGGGTCGTCCAATCTCCAGCCCCCGGGCAGGGTTCCGTTCGCCAGGGCTGATCCAGGGTCGGAGTGTGTCATGACAAATTGTGTCGGTCGGTGTCGCGATGTGTCGACATTTTGCGTCAGTCCGCGTCCTCCGGCCGATCGACGGATCGGGTTCTCGCTGCTCGAGGCCACGATCTACGCCGCGGTGCTCATCGTCATCGGCGCGCCGATCATGATGATGACGATGAGCGCCACGCGGTCGACCACCGAGACCCAGAACCTCTCTCGCGTCCTCGAGCGCAACCGCAGCGCCCTCCAGCGCATCGCCGGCGACCTGCGCATGGCGCTCGACTCCAGCGTCACCGTCTCCAACACCGGGAAGACGCTGACCTTCACGCTGCCCGGGACATTCGACGGCGCCGGTCCGACCGGCGGCGACATCGTCAGCTACGCCATCCAGAACGACCCCACCGATCCGGCCAACGGCTCCGACGACAACCAGAACGGAGTCGTCGACGAGATGGTCCTCGTCCGCGTCAACCAGACGACCGGCGAGCAGGTCACCGTGGCGAGCAACCTCGATGATGCGCGCACCGGATTCGAGGTCGCCATCAACGGTGTTCTGGTCACCATGTCCTCCGTCCGCGTCGACAAGCACACCAACACGGAACGCCGCATGTCCCAGACGGTCATGCTCTACGCCAGGAACTGAAGAGGAGAGCCCAACATGCATACGATGTCGCCGAGGCGGGACGGTGGGAACGCATTGATCATCGCCCTGTCGGTGGTCCTCCTGATGGGCGCGCTGGTCACCGCCCAGTTCTCCCTCGTCCAGAAGAACAGCCAGCAGTCGTCCTTTTTCGGCGGCTACGAGAACCTCCGTCACTACGCCGATTCGGGCATCCACCTCGCCCTGCACGACCTGGAGAACGGCATCACCGCCAACGAGGGCAAGATCGGCACCACCAGCTGGACGACCGTCAGCGACGTCGGGGAGGACGGTTATCCCGGCACGCTCGATCCGGGCGAGGGAGACGGCATCCCGACGCCAGGAGAGCCCAATCTCTCCCCGGCGCCGATCGGCGCCTCGGAGTCGGGCATCTCGATGATCGTGTGGACCGAGGACTCCGCGTGGGCCGGGACGAAGCGCATCGTCTCGACGGCGTTCAACGCCGAGGCCCGGGTCACGGTGGAGAGCTTCGTCAAGCAGTCGATCACCTCGATCCCGCAGACGAGCGCGATGTACATCAACCCGTCGGTCACTCTCGACCTCAACGGCAACAAGTTCAGCATCACCGGCACGGACACCAACCCCGACGGCACCCCGGGCCCCGAGCCGGCGACGTACGGCATCGCGACCTCGGTCGGCGATCCCCCGGGGAGCAACGCCGCGTCGATCGTCTCGCAGATCCCGGCCAACCGCTATGACCAGGTCACCGGACTCGGGGCGAACCCCTCGGTCGGCGAGTCGAGCACCACGGTCGACGTCCACGGCACCTTCGCCGATCTCAAGGCGATCAAGGACCAGTCGTTCGCCGCTGGCACCTACGACGACGTCATCTGGGGCGACCCGACGAATCAGAAGATCACCTACATCGCCGGCAGCGCAAGGCTCTCCGGCACCGGGAGCGGCGCGGGGATCCTGCTCGTCGACGGCGACCTCGAGATGACCGGCGAGTTCGATTTCCAGGGCCTCGTCATCGTCCGCGGCGACGTCAGGCTCGCCGGAGGAGGCAACGGAACGCACATCTGGGGCGCTCTCTGGGTGACCGGATACGTGGCCCTGAACGAGCCCGACCCGGAGGTCACGGTCGTCGGCAACGCCGACCTCTACTTCAGCTCGGTGACTCTCGACAGCGTCGACACGCTGATCGCGAGCTCGGGCGGCGGCGGCTACTCGGTGGTCTACTGGAACCAGTTGAAGTAAAACCATGAACCCCATCAGCGCGGTCATCTTCTGCGTTCTGCTCGGTGCGCCGGACCCTTCGACAAGTGACCTCGACTTCGCCGGGCCCGGCTGGTACAGGCTCGTCCTCACCAGCGGCCAGGAGCTCACCCTCATCATCGTCGAGCGGACCGGCGACCGGTTCGACTGTCAGTTCCAGGGGACGCACATCCAGCTCCACGCCAGCCAGATCGAGAAGCTGGTCGGGTTCGACACCGAACATGAGCTGCCCCCCGAGGAGGAGGTCCGCCTGCGCCAGGCGGTCGGACAGCTGGGGAGCCTCGATCGAGCGGCCTCCTCCGAGGCGTCCCGTCTGATCGTCGACAGCTTCCCGGAGTGCCGCGCCGTCCTCCACGAGTCGCTCACCCACCGCGACCCCGCCGTTCGCCGCGAGGTCATCAAGATCCTCGGCGAGCACGGCGAGCACGGCGAGGACGCCGATCAGATCGCGCGCCGACTCTACGACGCCGATCGGGACGTCCGCCGGACGGCGGTCTTCGCCCTGCGGCAATTCGGGCCGGAGACCCTCGACGAGCTCGTGCGCTACTTCGGCTGGGAGCCGATCGCGGACCTCAGGAAGCTGGTCGTCAAGACCTTCGAGCGGTGGCAGGACCCGCGCGTCGTCAAGCCGCTGATCGACGCCATGCAATCCGAGCGGAACCCCGGCGTCCGGCGGTTCATCGCCCGTGCGCTGCGGATCTACCTCGGACCGGACTACGGCGACGATCCCGCGCAGTGGAAGGCGTTCTACAGTCGGGTGAGCAAGCGGCTGGAGAGGCAGATCGACTCACGGGGCGATTCGAGCGGAGGGCTCAGACGATGAGGACTGACATGATCGACGGACGCGACGGAACGCACGGACTCGGCTGGAACGGCCGGAAGGCCCCGCGTCGAGCGAGGAGCGACCGTGAACGGGGCGCGCAGCTCCTCGAGCTGATGCTCGCGATGACCATCATCTCGGTCGGCGCGCTCGGGTTCCTCTACGCCACGCAGGCGAACCTCAAGGCGAGCCGTGACGTGACCACGAACGACCTGGTCTCGGCGTCGTTCGCGAACGCCGTGGCGACGCTCAAGAACGCCGAGTTCCTCGACCTCTACGACGACTACCACAACACGACCATCGCCAGTCCGATGAGCGACTTCACCGGCACCGAGACCATCGTCGGCGAGCTCCTCGACGACCAGGGAAATCCGGCCCAGGTCCTGGTGACGTTCGACGTCGACGAGACCAATCTTCCGGCGGAGTACGGACCCGTGCTCGACCTCGACGGCGACGGCGCGATGAACACCACCGACGTCTCCACCGACTACCAGCTCCTGCCCGCGCGGCTGACGCTGACGTATCGCACGGTCGCCGGCATGCAGACACGGCAGATGTTCCTGCTGCTCGGCGACGAGTAAGGAGCGCGGAGGCGACTCGAGGCGCGCCAGCGCCGGCATCGACGACCCGACGGCGTCGCCCGGTCAGGACGCGGCGGACGTCGCCGCCGTCGTCTCGACGGCGGCGGCCTCCGCGCCGGGTGCGGGGGAGCCGGCATCGCCCTCCTGGAGACGTCCCGCGACGAGTGCACGCGCCGCGTCGATCTCCTCGATCAGCGCCCCGGCATCCGCGTTCTCTCCAAGGGCCTCTCGCGCCCGACGCAGCAGGTCGTCCTGCTCGCGCACCACCTCGGTGAGCCCCCCCACCGCGGCGTTGACGGCGTCCGCCATGTCGTGGAGCTCATCGCCCTGGCGGAAGCTCAGGCGCCGATTCCAGCGCCCGCCGGCCACACTGCAGAGGAACCGCTTCATGCTGAAGAGAGGCCCGCAGAACCGGAACGAGAACGAGACGGCGACGAAGATCGCCAGCGCGAGCGCGATCACGGCCGCAATCATGAACTCCTTCAGGGCGAGGGACATGACGGAGTCGAGCACGCGCATCTCGACCGGCGTCGCCTCCTGCATCATCGACCAGATGCCGAGCAGCTGGAGCTCGGCATGGGCCACGAGGACCGCCAGCGCGAGGACGAGAAAGCGGATGAGGATCTTCGCCTGGAGGTCCGGACGGATCCACCTGATCCTTCTGACGTACGGTCTCGGGTTCATCGCTCCTCCGGCCTCGGGCCGTCCTCGTCATTTACGCGTGCAGCCGACGATCTTCCAGCGATCGCCGGTGCGTTTCATCTCGATCATCCCCTCGGTGCTGACGCCGTCCAGTGAGATATGGAAGCGGCGCGTCGAGCCGCTGGAGTTGATCGGGCTCAGCAGGACATTGCGGTACTTTCCGAGAAAGTCGATGCGCACCCGCCACTCCTCGAAGAGATCCGACTCCGAGTCGTCGAGGGCGAGGATTCCCGAGGACTCCCCGAGCCGCAGCGCCGTCTTGACGAGCGCGAGGGCGTGGCCGATCTCGAGCTCCGACAGCGACCCCGGCGGGAAGAGGCTGCGAGCGTCCGAGCGTCCCTCCGATCTCGCCACGCGGCGGCCCGAGTCGCGCCGTCTAGTCGTGGACTGCCTCCGGTCACTCGCCGGCGCGCGCTTCTCCGCGTTGGCGACGGCCGGTTCGGCACGAGGCCTGCCCGTGAGGTTGATGACGATCAGCACGACGGCCACGACGGTCGCTCCCGCGAGCACGATGACGAACCAGCGCGTCGCCCAGAGCGCGGCCTGGGACGGCGACGTGTCCTCGGGAGCTTTCGTCGGAACGTTCGATCCCTTCGCCACCCACACGGAGAGCCACCTCGTCGATCTTCTACCGGGAATTGCCTCGGAAGCGCCGCGGGACGCTCCGCGGCCGATTGCTCCTGGTCCAAGAGTACGATGTCCCCCGGTCAGGGCAATTCGACCGCGCTCCGGCGTCCGGTAATCCGCCTGCGTCGCGCGGGAAGCGCTACCGTCCGACTGGCCGTCCGTCTTTCCGGTCGACCCGGTCGCCGGCGATCTTCTCGATGGCGCGGCGGGCGTGGAGGCTGACGAGGCCGTCGGGGTCGCCGAGACGCATCTCGAGCGCCGCGAGGGCGTGCTTGGCGGCCGGCCCGATGTCCCCGAGCGCCTGCGCGGCGCGGAATCGGACTCTCGGCTCGGGATCCTCCAGCCGGCCGACGAGCGCCTCGATGACGTCGGGCCTCGAGGCGCGCATCTCGCCGAGGACGATCGCCGCGCGCGCGCGGATCACCGCGTCGCGGTCTCCGAGGAGCTCGAGCGCGGCGTCGGCGCTTGTCGCGACGCGCGGCGTGGCGACGCTCCCGGCCCCTCGCAACGCGGCCCGCCTGACGTACGGCACCGGATCGGTCGCGGCGACCTCGAGGAGACGGGGCAGCGCCTGGTCGGCGGCCGGTCCGAAGAACGGGAAGAGATAGGCAGTCTCGGCGCGCACCGAGGTCTCGGCGTGGCCGAGGAGGCGCTCGAGGAGCCCGAGCAACTCCGGGTCGTACTCGCGAAGTACGGCCAGTGTGTTCACCGCGAAGCCACCCCACGGCCCCACGGCCCGGACCACGTCGAGGAGCTCGGCGCGCAGCTCCGGTTCCGCGTCGTCCCACCACGGGAGCCGCGTCGGGTCGAAGCGACCGAGGGCAATCGCGAGGAGCGCCGGTCGATCGACGCCGTGGGCGGCAAGCGCATCCGCGGTGCCGCTTCCTCCAGAGAACGCGGCGAGAAGGGGCGGCACGACCTCGGGGCCCGTGCGCACGACGAGCGCCGGCGTCAGCGCGGCGGCGGACGACACGTCGCCGAGCACGAGGTTGTGGGCCTCGTCGACGTCCTCCGCCGGCATCATCTCGAGCCGCAGCCGGGGATAGGCGGCGACCCTCCACGGAGACCCGCGAGCCGCCGCGGGGAGGTCGTCGAGGAGCTCGAAGAGCGTCCGGAGGCGCGCGCCCGGGAAGGTCACGGCGTGACGTCGCGCCGTGGACCCGTGCGACCGCGTGCTCATCGCGATCTCCGTCCCCGACCGGTCACCGCCGGTCGTCACGAACGCCGCGCCGGCGAGGGAGAGCGAGCGCAGGATCGATCGCAGCGGCGGATCGACCATCCGGGAGACCGAAGGCGCGACCCGGAACCGGGTGACAGCGCCCTGACCCGTGACGACGACCTGACCCGTGTCGATCGTCCGGCTGGCGACCGGCTTCTCGAGAAGCTCGACGAGCTTCACGAGCACGACCTCGGCCCCGGCCTCGCCACCGGCGTAACGGCGGAGCGCCGCGCGACCGGGCGATTCCGGCGGCGCATCGAGGAGGTCGTCGAGGTACGCGACATCCCCGCGCAGACGGACGAGGTGATACCGCGTCGCGATCTCCCGCCATCCGGTCGCGACGCCGACGCCGACGACGAGCGCCGCCAACGCGGCGAGGAGGACGACGCGGCGGCCGGGTCGGGCCCGGGGTTCTCGTCGGGTCGCGGATTTCACGGTCGCCTCCGGGGCCGCGCTTTCGTCCTCGTCCTCGTCCTCGTCCTCGCGAGACGGAGACAGAGGCAGAGGTCTGAGATCGGTCAGAGATCCGAGTCCGAGTCCGATTCCGACACCGACACCGACACCGATTCCGATGACCGATTCCGACCCCGATGTCCGACGGTCACGGTCACGGTCACGGTCCACGGCACACGGCACACGGTCCACGGCACACGGTCCACGGCACACGGTCCACGGCACACGGTCCACGGCACACGGTCCACGGTCCACGGCACACGGCACACGGTCCACCGATTGTAATGCCACCCCCACACCGAGCCCAGAACGTCCGCCGGCGGAGCCTCCCGCGATCACCGCGGGCCCGGCGGCAGGTGATGCTCCAAAAACCGCAGCATCAAGGCGCGCAGGTGGCGCGTCGTGTTGGGGCCCTCGTGGATGCCGTGGCGCCGGTTCGGGTAGGCCATCATCGTGAAGGGGCGGTTGTGGCGGATGAGCTCGTCGACGAGCGCCTCGGTGCCCTGGTAGTGGACGTTGTCGTCCGCGGTGCCGTGAACCACGAGGAGGTGCCCCTCGAGGCGGTGCGCGAAGTTGATCGGCGAGCCCTCGCGGAAGCCGTCGACGTTGTCGCGCGGCAGGCCCATGTAGCGCTCCTGATAGATGGTGTCGTAGTAGCGCTGGTTGGGGACCGGGGCGATCGAGATGCCCGTGTGATACAGCTCGGGGTACTTGAACATCGCGTTGAGGGTCATCGATCCACCTCCGCTCCAGCCCCAGACGCCGACGCGGTCCGCATCGAGGTAGCGTCTGGTGGCGAGCACGCGGCGCACGGCTGCGGCCTGGTCCTTCGGCGCGAGCACGCCGACCTGGCGGTAAACCGACTTCCGCCACGCCCGCCCCCGCGGCGCCGGCGTGCCGCGGTTGTCGAAGCTCATCACGACCCAGCCGCGTTGCGCGAGCATCAGGTGCCAGAGGCCGCCCCGCCCCGTCCATCGGTCGAGGACGGTCTGGCCGGCGGGCTCGCCGTAGACGTAGACGAGCAACGGGTACCGCTTCTCCGGATCGAGGTCCGGCGGCAGCAGGCACCATGCATCGAGTTCGACGCCCTCGCCGATGTCGACGCGGAAGAACTCGGTCGGACGCCGCGCCAGTTTCTCGACGCGTTTTCGCAGCTTCTCGTTGTCGACGAGGACGCGCACGCGCTCGTGACCCGGCAGACGCACGATGTCGGTCACCGGCGGCGTGTCGGCGGTGGAGAAGGTGTGGAAGGCGTGGCGCGCGTCCGGCGAGACGCGGTAGGAGTGCGTGCCCTCGGCGCTCTCCGGCGTGATGCGCTCGAGCCCCGTGCCGTCGAGACGGACCCGGTACAGGGAGCGTCGCGTCGGATCCGCGGGAGAGGCGATGAAGTAGATAACGTTGTCGCGCTCGTCGACGGCGAGCAAGTCGATGACGTCGTACTCTCCGGGCGTCACGATCGACGGCTCGCCGCCCTCGCGCGAGGCAATCCACACGTGGCGCCAGCCGTCGCGCTCGCTCACCCACGTGAAGCGCTTGCCGTCGGCGAGCCAGCGCAGGTCGTCGCCGACGTCGACCCAGGCGTCGTCCCGGTCGACGAGCACGGTGCGGACCTTGCCGGTGAGCGCGTTCGCCAGCGCGACGCGGTTGGTGTTCTGGAGCCGGTTGAGCTGCTGGAGGACGATCTCGTCCCCGCCGGGGGCCCAGTCGAGGCGCGCGACGTAGTTGTCGCGCGGATCACCCGGGAGCTCGATCCAGCGCGTCTCACCGCCCTCGATGCTGACGACCCCGACTCGGGCGGCGGAGTTCTGCTCGCCGACCTTGGGGTAGCGGATCGTGGTCAGGGTCGGGTAGAGCGAGTCGACATTGTTGATCATGTGGAACTCGCGCACGCCGGAGGTGTCGAGCTGCCAGTACGCGATCCATCTCCCGTCCGGGCTCCACCGGAACCCGTCGCGCAGGCCGAGCTCCTCCTCGTAGACCCAGTCGAAGGTGCCGTTGACGATGTCATCCGACCCGTCGGTGGTGAGCTGCGTGATGTCGCGCCCGCGGAGGTCCTCGAGCCAGATGTCGTTGTCGTGGACGTAGGCGACGTGCGTCCCGGTCGGCGACAGCTTGGCGAACATCAGGCTCGAGGGCGGCGCGTCGCCACCGAGCTTGCGCAGCTCGCGGCTGGAGCGATCGAGCACCCAGTAGTCACCGCGGGTGTTGCGGCGCCAGACCCGCTTCGAGCTCGTGTAGACGAGCAGGAGCGAGCGATCCTCCGACCAGTCGTACTCGTCGATGCCGAGCGGCGACGATTCGCCGGGCGGGACGAGGTGGGCGGCGGGTACGAGGACCTCGCGCTCGCCGCTCTCGAGGTCGTGGCGCACGATGTCCCGTCCTCCGACCGGTCCGTTCGATCTCTCGAGCGTGGTGTACGACGTGGCGTCGAACCATCGCCCGCCGAAGCCCTCGCCGTGAAACTCGGACGAGCCGTAGAGGCGCTCGAGGGTCAGCCGGGACGGATCGGACTCCTCCGCGAGGCCGGCGGAGGTGGCGAGCACAACGAGAATCAGGAGAATGCGAGCGGAGTGGCGCGGTTCTTTCATGGGAGGCTTTTGATTGCCGGTGGAATCTCTGGAGTCTGCCGTTGCTTCTTCAGTAGAATACCGATCCGCGCCCCGGATCGGCTGAAAAAAAGCGCGGACGCGTCGCGGAGAGACCGGGCGCAGAACCCAGCGGAGAATCCAGCGGAGAATCCAGCGGAGAATCCAGCGGAGAATCGATGTACCTGAAGCTCGCCCGACGGCTCCTCCTCGAGACCGACAAGCGCCTCCTCTGGAAGCTCTTCTGGCTGATGGGCGTCAAGGGCGCCCTGTCGGTCGAGCGGCACAAGCGCCGCATGCGGCGGGGCGAGTACTTTCCGCCGTTCCTCTACGTCTCCATCATCAACAGCTGCAACCTCCGCTGTCAGGGGTGCTGGGTCGACGTCGCGCACTCGGAGGAGCGCATCGATGTCGAGGCGATGGATCGCCTGATCGGCGACGCGCGCGCGCTCGGGAACGTCTTCTTCGGCATCGTCGGCGGCGAGCCGTTCATGCACCCCGAGTTGCTCGAGATCATCCGGCGGCACCCCGACTGCTACTTCCAGGTCTTCACCAACGGCCAGTTCATCACCGACGCCGTGGCGCTGGAGCTGCGCCGGCTCGGCAACGTCTCGCCCCTCATCAGCGTCGAGGGGAACGAGATCGTCAGCGACGAGCGACGCGGGCGCTCCGGCGTGTACTCGAAAACGATGGCCGGGATCCAGAACTGCCTGCGGAACCGCGTGCTCACCGGCGTCTGCACCAGCGTCTGTCGAACGAACATCGACGACCTCGTCACGGAGGCGTGGATCGATCGGCTGATCGAGATGGGCGTCATGTACACCTGGTTCCACGTCTACCGCCCGATGGGGCCCGACGCGAGCCCGGAGCTCGCGCTGTCGGCCCCGGAGCAGCGCCGCGTGCGGGAGTTCGTCGTCGAGATGCGGGCGCGGAAGCCGATCATCATCATCGACGCGTACTTCGACGGCGAGGGCCGCGCGCTCTGCCCGGCAGCCAACGGCGTCAGCCACCACATCAACCCGTGGGGCGACATCGAGCCCTGCCCCATCGTGCAGTTCTCGAAGGAGTCGATCCACGACGAGCGGCCGCTCGGCGAGGTCTTCATGCAGTCGGAGTTCCTGCGCGACTTCCGGGAGCTGGCCGCATCGACGACGCGCGGGTGCATCGTCCTCGAACGACCCGACCTCCTGCGCGAGCTCGTCGAGCGCCACGGCGCGGAGGACTCGACGGCGCGCGGCACCGCCCTCGCCGAGCTCGAGGCGATGGAGATCCGCCCCTCGCAGTTCAACCCGGGCAACGAGATCCCCGAAAAGAGCTGGGCCTACCGCCTGGCAAAGAGGTTCTGGTTCAACGACTTCGGCGTCTACGAGGGCCGGGACCACACGCGGGAGTCGGCGCCGGCGAGAATCGACCTGCAGAGAGACGGAACCACAACGAATTCAGTCATCATGTCGGCGCGGGCCGACACGCAGAAACGATGAAGATGACCGCATGGGCCGTTTCTGACGACGACTTAGCAGGAAGGCAGGAAGAGCAGGAAAGCAGGAAGAGGGGATTGACTCAGAGAGGGACGCTCCTGGGCACGCTGATGGCCTCGGGTCTTCGAGAGCCAGAGTAGCAAGTTCATCGACGGCAAGAGCGAAGCTCAACCCCATCAGTCTTTCCGTTTCCTGCCTTCCTGAGTTTCCTGCCTTCCTTATGAATCGTCTGACGGCAAGCCTTCGACTCTCCCTCTCCGAGCTTGGACCTAGGGTCACCGCTTGAGCTTGCGGTATTTGATGCGGCGCGGGACCATCGCATCCTCGCCCAGTCGGCGTCTGCGGTCCTCCTCGTACGCCGAGTAGTTGCCATCGAACCACACCGCGTGGCTGTCGCCCTCGAAGGCGAGGATGTGGGTCGCCAGGCGGTCGAGGAACCAGCGGTCGTGGCTGATGATCACCGCGCAGCCCGCGAAGGCCTCGATGGCGTCCTCGAGCGCCCTCATGGTGTTGACGTCGAGGTCGTTGGTCGGCTCGTCGAGGAGGATGACGTTGGCGCCCTGCTTGACGATGCGGGCCAGGTGGACGCGGTTGCGCTCTCCGCCCGAGAGCCGGGCGACGGCCTTCTGCTGGTCCTGCCCCTTGAAGCCGAAGCGCGACAGGTACGCGCGCGAGTTGACGCGCAGCTTGCCGAGCGGAATCTCCTCCTCGCCACCCGAGACCACCTCCCACACGGTCTTGTCGGGATCGAGCACGTCGCGGCTCTGCTCGACGTAGGCGATGCTGACGGAGTCGCCGAGGCGGATCGACCCCGCGTCCGGCTTCTCCTCGCCGACGAGCATGTGGAACAGCGTCGTCTTCCCCGCGCCGTTCGGCCCGATAATGCCGACGATCGCGCCGCGTGGAATCGAGAACGAGACGTCCTCGAAGAGCACGTTCTCGCCGTATGACTTGGAGATGCCCTCGGCCTCGATCACGAGGTTGCCGAGGCGCGGACCGGGCGGGATGTAGATCTCCACCTCCTCGATCCGCTTCGCCCCCTCCTGGTCGAGCAGCGACTCGTAGGAATTGATGCGAGCCTTCGCCTTCGCCTGCCGGCCGCGCGGCGACTGATGGATCCACTCGAGCTCGCGCTCCAGTGTCTTCTGCCGCTGGCGGTCCTGCTTCCCCTCGATCTCGAGACGCCGCTGCTTCTGCTCGAGCCACGAGGAGTAGTTGCCCTTCCACGGGATCCCCTCGCCGCGGTCGAGCTCCAGGATCCAGCCCGCGACGTTGTCGAGGAAGTAGCGGTCGTGCGTCACCGCGATCACCGTGCCCGGATACTCGTGCAGGTGGTGCTCGAGCCACGCGACCGACTCCGCGTCGAGGTGGTTGGTGGGCTCGTCGAGGAGCAGGATGTCGGGCTTTCGGATCAGCAGTCGACAGAGCGCGACGCGGCGACGCTCGCCGCCCGACAGGACGTTGACCGGCGTGTCGCCCGGCGGACACCGCAGCGCGTCCATCGCCATCTCGAGCTGCGACTCGAGCTCCCACGCGTTGGCGGCGTCGATCCTGTCCTGGACCTCGCCCTGGCGCTCGAGGAGCTTCTGCATCGCCTCGTCCGACATCGGCTCGGCGAACTTCTCGCTGATCTCCTCGAACTCGCGCAGCAGCGCCACGGTCTCCGCCGCGCCCTCTTCGACCACCTCGCGCACCGTCTTCTGCACGTCGACGAGCGGCTCCTGCTCGAGGTACCCGACGGTGTAGCCGGGCGACGGCGCGATCTCGCCCTCGAACTCGGTGTCGACGCCGGCCATGATCCGCAGCAGGGTGCTCTTGCCGGCGCCGTTCAGCCCGAGGACGCCGATCTTGGCGCCATAGAAGTACGACAGCGAGATGTTCCGGAGGACCTGCTTGCGGTCGTGGAACTTGCCCACGCCGATCATGGAATAGATGATCTTGTCCGGCGGCTCGGCCATCGCGGGCGGTATCTTACTCACGCCGGCGGTCGATTTCCCGGATTTTCGACGCTCCCGGGAGGTCGCCCGGCCTTGCAGGGACTCCGGCCCCGCGCGGCTGCGAAAGGTCGCCCTCCGAGTTGGCTTTTCGGGAACGGACGGTATCATGTCCGCATGGCCAGGGAAGAGAAGGCGCGACCGGACGGCGCGAGCGAGTCTCGCAACTTCATCGAGCGGATCATCGACGAGGACAACCGCACCGGAAAGCACAAGGGTCGCGTCCACACGCGATTCCCCCCGGAGCCGAACGGCTACCTCCACGTCGGTCACGCCAAGTCGATCTGCCTCAACTTCGGCCTCGCCGAGAAGTACGGCGGCCTCTGCAACCTCCGTTTCGACGACAGCAACCCGACGACCGAGGACATCGAGTACGTCGAGTCGATGCAGGAGGACATCCGCTGGCTCGGATTCGACTGGGGGGACCGCCTTTACTTCGCGTCCGATTACTTCGAGACGCTCTACGAGTACGCCGTCAAGCTGATCCGCAAGGGGAAAGCGTACGTCGACGACCAGAGCCTCGAGGAGATCCGCACGAATCGCGGCACGCTCACCGAGCCCGGCGTCGCGAGCCCGTTCCGCGATCGTTCCGTCGAGGAGAACCTCGACCTCTTCCAGCGCATGCGGGCCGGCGAGTTCGACGATGGCGCCTGCGTGCTGCGGGCGAAGATCGACATGGCGTCGCCCCACCTGATCATGCGCGACCCCGTGATGTACCGCATCC
>JBFFXF010000030.1:0-37689 GCA_041569895.1 Planctomycetota bacterium
CAGGTCGTAGACCGGCATGCCGGCGACCTTGCCCTTGATGTCCCACAGCGCCATGTCGATGGCGCTCACGGCCGCCATCTGGATCGGCCCGCGGCGCCAGTAGGCGTGGTGGTACATCAGGTGCCAGATGTCCTCGATGCGGTGGGGGTCCATGCCGATGAGAAGCTCGGAGGAGTGGCGCAGCGACTCGGCGACGGCGAGCTCGCTGCCGTTCAGCGTGCCCTCGCCGACGCCGTGCACACCCTCGTCCGTCAGCACCTTGACCGCGACGTAGTTTCTGCCTGGACAGGTGACGATGACACGGACTTCGGTGATCTTCATGGCGACCTCTGTCTCGGGAAACGCGGATACTGTACCATGAGTGCCCGATGCGACGGCTCCCGGAAATCCTCGTGACCTGGCTGCTCCTCGCCCCGGCCGCGGTGGCCGGCGACGATGACCACTGGGCCTTCCGCGCCCCGGTGCGCCGCGAGCCGCCCGCCGTGGAGCGCGCCGCCTCGACGCGCGGGGCGATCGATTCGTTCGTGCTGGCGCGCCTCGAGCGTCACGGGCTCGGCCTGTCGCCCGAGGCAGAGCGCACGACCCTGATACGGCGGCTGTCGCTCGACCTCACCGGTCTGCCGCCAGCGCCGGCGGAGGTCGACGACTTCCTCGCCGACGGTCGTCCCGACGCGCTCGAGCGGCTGATCGATCGGCTGCTCGCCTCGCCGCACTTCGGCGAGCGCTGGGGGCGGCACTGGCTCGACCTCGCGCGGTACGCCGACTCGAACGGGTACACGCGCGACAACGCGCGCGAGATCTGGCCCTACCGGGACTGGGTGATCGACGCGCTGAACCGCGACCTCCCGTTCGACCGATTCACCATCGAGCAAGTCGCGGGTGACATGGTGCCCGGCGCCACGCCCGGCCAGGTCATCGCGACGGGATTCCACCGCAACACGCTGGTCAACGAGGAGGGCGGCACCGATCGCGAGGAGTTCCGCGTCGAGGCCGTCGCCGACCGGCTGGCGACGACCGGCGTGGTGTTCCTCGCTCTCACGCTCAACTGTGCGCGCTGTCACGACCACAAGTACGACCCGGTGTCGCAGCAGGAGTACTTCGAGCTCTTCGCGTTCCTCAACAGCTGCGACGAGCCGCGGGTGGACGCGCCGACCGACGAGCAGCTGGCGCGCGGCGAGGTCGAGCGGCGCGACGCGATTCTCGAACGCATCCGCCCGCTCGAGGCCGAGCTCGAGAAGCTCAAGAAAGCCGACAAGTCCGACAAGGCCGACAAGCCCGACGGCGCCGACCAGTCCGAGAGCGGCGCGGACAGGGCGGCGCGCGAGCGGATCACGGCGCGGATCAAGGAGCTCCGCGACTCGCTGCCGCGTATCCCGACGACGCTCGTCATGCGCGAGCGTGCGAAGCCTCGCGTCACTCACGTCCACGTGCGCGGCAGCTTCCTCGACCGCGGCGAGCGAGTGTCGCCAGCCGTCCCCGGCGTGCTGCACTCGCTGAGACAGCGAGGCGAGACGCCCGATCGGCTCGACCTCGCCCACTGGCTCGTCGACCCGTCGAATCCCCTGACGCCGCGCGTCGCGGTGAATCGAGTCTGGCAGCGCCTCTTCGGGCGTGGAATCGTCGAGACCGAGAACGACTTCGGGACGCGGGGCGCCGCGCCGACGCACCCGGCGCTTCTGGACTGGCTGGCGATCGAGCTCGTCGGGCGTCAGTGGAGCCTCAAGTCGATGATCCGCGAGGTCGTCACCTCGGCGACGTACCGCCAGTCGTCGCGACGCCGGCCGGAGCTCGACCGCGTCGATCCGGAGAACCGAATGATCGGGCGCCAGACGCGCCTGCGCATGGAGGCCGAGATCATCCGCGACTCGGCGCTGACGGCGAGCGGCGTGCTGTCGCGGCGCATCGGCGGGCCGAGCGTGCACCCGCCGCAGCCCGAGGGCGTCTTCGAGTTCACGCAGGACATCAAGCCGTGGCCGACCGAGCGCGGGGCCGACCGGTTCCGCAGGGGCATGTACACGCGCTTCTGGCGGTCGAGCCCGTACCCCGCGCTGATGGTCTTCGACTTCCCCGACTCGAACGTGTCGTGCACGCGGCGACCCCGGTCGAACACGCCGCTCCAGGCGCTGACGCTGGCCAACGACACGACGTTCGTGGAGTGCGCGCAGATCCTCGCCCGGCGCATCGCGTTCTCGGATGCGGCGGACGACGCGTCGCGGGTGCGGCTGGCGTTCCGTCGCTGCCTCGCCCGCGAGCCCACCGCGGCCGAGCGCGACCGGCTGCTGGCGGTCGTGCGCTCGCAGCGCGAGCGCTTCGCGGGCGCGCCGGAAGACGCGGCGGCGCTGGCGGGTCTCGCGAACGCCGGAGACGCCGGGACGCCCGCGGAGGATCGACACGACGCGATCGAGCTCGCGGCGTGGACTGCGGTGGCGCGCGTGCTCCTGAACCTCGACGAGTTCGTCACCAGGGAGTGAGAGCCATGAACCGCGACGGCATGTCGATCGAGGGCCGTGACGACGAGAGGCTGCTGCTCGAGACGCGCCGGCACTTCTTCCGCCGCTGTGGCGTCGGGTTCGGTCTGGCGGCGCTCGTGTCACTGCTCGAGCGCGACGGCGTGGTCGCGCGCGAGGGTCCCGTCGCGGGCCCGCTCGCCCCGCGCCCTCCGCATCACGCGGCGCGCGCGAAGCACGTGATCTTCCTCTTCATGGCGGGGGGACCGAGCCAGCTCGAGCTCTTCGACTACAAGCCGAAGCTCTGCGAGCTCGAGGGCAACGTGATCCCGGAATCGTACGTCGAGGGAAAGCGGTTCGCCTTCCTCGAGAAGACCGCGAAGCTCCTCGGCACGAGGCGCCGCTTCGCGCGGCACGGACAGAGCGGCCAGCAGATCTCGGAGCTGCTGCCGCACCTCGCGACCATCGCCGACGACGTCGCCATCGTCAAGTCGATGGTGACGGATCAGTTCAACCACGGCCCGGCGAAGTTCTTCGTCAACACCGGCTCGCCGCGCTTCGGGATGCCGAGCATGGGCTCGTGGATCACCTACGGCATCGGCAGCGAGTCCTCCGATCTGCCGGGCTTCGTCGTGCTGCAGTCCGGTCCGCGTGGACCGCGGGGCGGCTCGGCGAACTGGGGGAGCGGTTTTCTGCCGAGCGCGTACCAGGGCGTTCCGTTCCGCACGCGGGGCGTGCCGATCCTCAACCTGTCGAGCCCGGCCGGTGTCGGCGCGACGGGCCAGCGCGAGTTCGTCGACGCCGTCAACGACCTCAATCGGCTCCGCCTCGACGCGACCCTCGATCCGGAGATCTCCTCGCGGATCGCCTCCTACGAGCTCGCCTACCGCATGCAGACGAGCGCGCCTGAGCTGATGGACATCGGCGGCGAGCCGCGCGAAACGCTCGAGCTCTACGGCGCCGAGCCGGGCAAGGCGTCGTACGCGAACAACTGCCTGCTGGCGCGGCGCCTCGTCGAGCGCGGCGTGCGGTTCGTGCAGCTCTACCACACCGACTGGGACCACCACGGCAACAAGGGCACCGATCTCGGCGAGTCGCTCGAGAAGATCTGCGCCGAGGTCGACCGTCCGACCACCGCGCTCGTCCGCGACCTCAAGCGGCGCGGACTGCTCGACGACACGATCGTCGTCTGGGGCGGTGAGTTCGGTCGCACGCCGCAGGGAGAGCCGCGCGAGTCCCTCGGCCGCGACCACCACCCGCACGCGTACGCGATGTGGGTGGCGGGCGGCGGCTTCCGGCCGGGGATCACCATCGGCGAGACCGACGAGCTCGGCTTCTATCCCGTCGCCGACCGCGTCCACGTCCACGATCTCCAGGCGACGATCCTCCATCTCCTCGGGCTCGATCACTTGCGCCTGACCTACCGCTTCCAGGGCCGCGACTTCCGGCTGACCGACGTCGGCGGCGAGGTGGTGGGGGGGTTGCTGGGTTGATGGGGGCGTGAGGATGGCGTGGTCGACTCCTCGTTTCAGCCCCGTGGGCGGGAACGTGAACGAACCCGATCGATTTCGGGGCCGGGGCCGGGACCGGGACCGGGGACGGAGCCCGTGATGGAGAGGATTCTCGAGCGATTGGCGGCGGGGCGGCTGACACGCGTCGCCTTTCTCGGTCCGTTCGCGAGTCCCGGGCTCGTCGAGCTCTTCGCCCAGGCCGGCGGCTACCACGGCGTCTGGTTCGACCAGGAGCACGCGGCGATCCCGCACCGCGAGCTCGAGACGCTCCTCCTCGCCGCCCGCGCGTGCGGACTCGACGCCTTCGCGCGCGTCGCGCCGACGGACTACACCGCGATCATGCGGCCGATGGAAGCCGGCGCGAGCGGCGTCATGGTGGCGCAGATCCGCGGCGTCGACGAGGTGCGGCGCGTGGTCGGGTGGGCGCGCTACCCGCCCAGAGGCATCCGCGGCCTCTTCCTCGGCAACCACGAGGCGCGCTGGGGAGGCCGCGACACGCGCGAGCACATCGAGGCCGCGAACCGCGACCGCTTCGTCGCCATCCAGATCGAGACCGCGGAGGCCGTCGATCGCGTCGAGGAGATCGTGTCGGTCGACGGCGTCGACCTCCTCTTCGTCGGCCCGGGCGACCTCGCCTGCAGCCTCGGCGTCCCCGGCGACCCGCTCCACCGCCGCTGCATCGACGCCCTCGAGCGCGTCGCCGCCGCCGCCCGCACCGCCCGCAAGCCCTGGGGCGTCCTCGCCCGCACCCCGGAGCACGCCCGCACCTGCCGCGACCTCGGCTGCCTCCTCTTCAGCTTGTCGGGCGACCTCGACGCGATCCGTCGGGGCATCACGGCGGCGAAGGAGACGTTCGGGGAGCTCTTTCAGGCGTAGGCGGTCCCGTACCCGTACCCGTTCCCGTTCCCGTTCCCGTTCCCGAAGCGGACGATCCCCAGACGACGCAGATGAGGGGGGAACGGTCCGCAGATTACGCAGATTACGCAGATTACGCAGATTACGCAGATTACGCAGATTACGCAGATGGGAATCGGGCGTGGTGCGCACGTCTCTGATCTCCGCCCTCTGATCTCTGACCTCTGACCTCTGACCTCTGATCTCTGTCTCTGTCTCTGTCTCAGACATCGAGGACGAGGACGAGGACGAGCGCGGGCCGAGCCCGTTCCCGAAAGGCTTCCCGCGCCCCGTATGGCACGCCACTTGTCTCTCTTCCCATCCGAACCGCCCTCCGGAGTGGGTGAAATCGCGATCTTCCGCGTTTTCGCCGCTTCCGAGGGTCGGGCCCTGCCCGTGGGGTGGGGAAGATTTCGCGATTGTGCGGGTTTTTCGAGCAGTCAGCGGCATGGAGAGCAAGATCGACGCCGGAGGTGTGCGGGGCCGGGATGGCGGCGCGCCGTGCTGGGCGGGCGCGCTCGTCGCGCCGGTGTTCCTGGCGCTGGCGGTGTGGTTCCTGCTCGGGCCGGACGGCATCGACCTTCCCGCGGAGGAGCCGTCGGCCATCGACCCGGCGCTGCTCGCGACGACGCCGCGCCGCGAGATCCTCGGCGATCCGCCGGTGATCCTCATCGACGGCTTCCAGCGCACCTGCATGGAGTGCCACCGCCTCTTCCAGCCGCGCGAGGACGGTACGTCGCTCCAGCTGATGCAGCACCGTCACATCAAGCTCGACCACGGCATCAACGACCGCTGCCGCAACTGTCACCACGTCGAGGACCGAGATCGGCTGGTTCTCCACGACGGCACGGTGATCGGGTACTCGGACGTCGTCACGCTCTGCTCGAAGTGTCACGGTCCGACGTTTCGTGACTGGCAGCGCGGCGCCCACGGGCGGACGAACGGGTACTGGGACGCGTCGCGCGGCGAGGTGAGGCGACTCGGTTGCACGGAGTGCCACGACCCGCACACACCGAGGGTGCCGGCGCTCGACCCGATGCGTCCGCTGCCCGGCCCGCGCGCGCCGCGGATGGGCCCGTCCCACGGCGGACGTCTCGAGGCAACCCGGGCGCGGACAGGCACGCTCACGGGACGAACGCGAACACCGACAGGAGCATCCGATGACCACTGAAAGTGGAGGCGCTTCCCCGAGCGTCACACGCCGCAGCTTTCTTCGCGGCACTCTCGGCGCCGCGAGCGGACTGGCGGCGTTCGCCGCCGCGCTCAGTCCGCTCAAGGACCTCGACACCGAGGACTACACGCTCGAGAAGTTCCTGCAGAAGCACTACAAGGAGATGACACCCGCGGAGATGGACGAGGTCCTCGCGCGCATCCGCAGCGAGGTCGAGCAGCGCCACGGCCTCCGGCCCGACATCCGCGACGTCAAGCCGAAGGACGGCGTCGAGTTCGTTTACGCACTTCACCTCGGCCGGTGCATCGGCTGTCGGAAGTGCGTCCACGCGTGCGTCGAGGAGAACAACCAGAGCCGGTCGCCCGAGATCCAGTACATCCGGGTCCTCGAGATGCCGCGCGGAAGCGTCGACATCGAGCGCGGGAACCACCACTACGATCGGCCGACGGTCCCGGACGAGGACCACTACTACATGCCGATCCAGTGCCACCAGTGCGCCAACCCGCCGTGCGTCAAGGTGTGCCCGGTGGAGGCGACCTGGCAGGAGCCGGACGGCATCACGGTAATCGACTACGACTGGTGCATCGGCTGTCGCTACTGCGAGGCGGCCTGCCCGTACTGGGCGCGACGCTTCAATTTCACGGAGCCGAAGTACGCGCGCGACCGCGAGGGCAACGTGATCATGAACCCGAACATGAGCTACCTCTCCAACCGGCCGCGCAAGCAGGGCGTCATGGAGAAGTGCCACTTCTGCCTCCACAGAACGCGAGAGGGTCGCATGCCCGCGTGTCTCGAGGTGTGCCCCGTCGGCGCCAGGAAGTTCGGCAACATCCTCGATCCGGAGAGCGAGGTGTCGCAGATCCTGCGCACGAAGCACGTCTTCGTCCTCAAGCAGGAGGTCGGCACGCTGCCGCGATTCTTCTACTACTTCGACGAGGATTACCCGCGGAGCGAGAAGATCTCGGAGATCCTGCCCTCGAGCGAGCCGGGAGGGGCGCGATGAAGGAGTACGCGCGATTCCTCTGGCGCTGTTTCCGAATCAGCTTCGTCGGCGACTGGCGCTACTACACCTGGATGCTCGTTCTCACGGTGATCGCGTTCCTCGGGCTCAACGCGTACTGCAAGCAACTCGTCCACGGTCTCGTGACCACGGGCATGACCGACCAGGTCTCGTGGGGGCTCTACATCGCCAACTTCACCTTCCTCGTCGGCATGGCGGCGGCGGCCGTCATGCTCGTGATCCCCGTCTACATCTACCGGCGGCGCGAGCTGCATCACCTGGTGATCTTCGGCGAGCTGCTGGCGGTGGCGTCGATCATCATGTGCCTGCTGTTCGTCAACGTCGACCTCGGCCGACCCGACCGGTTCATGCACATCTTCTGGCGCTTCAACTTTCCGATCTCGATGCTGACGTGGGACGTCGTCGCCCTCGGCGGGTACCTGCTGCTGAACATCCACATCTGCGGCTACCTCATCTACTGCGACTACATGCGCAGGAAGCCGAGTCCTGCCTTCTACATCCCGTTCGTCTTCGTCGCCATCGCGTGGGCGATCAGCATCCACACGGTGACCGCGTTCCTCTACGTCGGCCTCGGCGGACGTCCCTTCTGGAACTCGGCCATCATCGCGCCGCGGTTCCTGGCGTCGGCGTTCGCCGCCGGTCCGGCGTTCATCATCCTGACGCTCCAGGTGATTCGCAAAACGACGCGCTACCACGTGCCGAACGAGGCGCTGGATCTGCTGCGCCACGTCGTCACAGTCGCGCTGACGATCAACATGTTCCTGCTCGGCTGCGAGCTCTTCACGGAGTTCTACAGCGATTCGACCCATATCGTCTCGACTCGCTACCTCTACTTCGGTCTCCACGATCACCATGCGGCCGTGGATTACCATGCGCTCGTGCCGTGGGTCTGGACGGCGGTCGCCTTCAACACCGTCGCCCTGCTCGTGCTCTTCTCGCCGCTGCGGAGGCGGCTCGCGGCGTTCAACGTCGCCTGCGTCTTGATGATCGTCGGCATCTGGATCGAGAAGGGGATGGGGCTGATCATTCCGGCGTTTGTCCCATCGCCGCTCGGCGAGATCGTCGAGTACGCGCCGACGGTCAACGAGACGCTCGTCTGTCTCGGGATCTGGGCCTTCGGTCTGCTGATCTACACCATCTTCGTCAGGATCTCGGTGCCCGTGCTCTCGGGCAGACTCACCGTAGACAGAGAATACGTCCCGGCGGCCACGGAGGAGATGACCGCGTCCGCCCTGCACTGAAAGGAGGAGAGCGTGACCACCAGAAAGAACTTCATGATCGCCGGCGGGCGCCGGACGCTGGCGGTCGTCGCCGGAGTCGTCGTCGCGAGCATGTCGGCCGAGGTTCGTGCCCAGGCGATCGGGCTGCCGGAGATGAGCGAGGCAACGATGGAGTGCGTCGAGTGCCACAAGAAGCAGAGCCCGGGCCTCTACCAGCACTGGGGATCGAGCAAGCACTATCGCGCCAACGTCGGGTGCTACGAGTGTCACGCGGCCGAGAAGAGCGACCCCGACGCGTACCGCCACTACGACCGGCTGATCGCCACCATCGTCAGTCCGAGGGACTGCGCTCGCTGCCACCCGAGGGAGGTCAAGGAATTCGCGGAGTCGCACCACTCCAAGGGCGGCCGCATCATCGGATCGCTCGACAACCACCTCGCCGAGGTCGTCGAGGGCAACTCCTCGTTTCACACCCCCGGGTTCCCCGGAGGCAACTCGGCCGCCGCGGTCAACGGCTGCTGGCAGTGCCACGGCTCGCAGATCAAGGTGCTCCCGGACGGCAAGCTCGACCCGGCGACGTGGCCCAACTCCGGCATCGGTCGCATCAACCCCGACGGATCCGAGGGCGCCTGCAGCGCCTGTCACACGCGCCACTCCTTCTCGGCCGCGCAGGCGCGGCATCCCGACACGTGCGGGAAGTGCCACCTCGGTCCGGACCACCCGCAGAAGGAAATCTACGAGGAGTCGAAGCACGGCATCCTCTTCTTCGCCAACGTCGACAAGATGAACCTCGCGAACGAGAAGTGGATCGTCGGCGAGGATTACTGGGCGGCGCCGACCTGCGCGACATGCCACATGTCACAGACGCGGAATCAGCCGGTGACCCACGACATCGGACTCCGCATCAGCTGGAACAACCGCCCGCCGGTGTCGATCCGCCCGGAGATCGCAGACGCCAAGATGAAGCTCCCCGGAAAGGACATCCCGTGGCAGGTCCGCCGGCAGAACATGAAGGACGTCTGCAGCGCCTGCCACAACCAGAACTGGATCGACAACTTCTACATCCAGTACGACGGGCTGATCGCGCTCTACAACGAGAAGTTCGCGAAGCCGGGGTCCGAGCTCTACGAGCTCGCCAAGCCGCTGCGCGACGTCCCGGTGAGCTTCGCCAACCAGGTCGACTGGTACTGGTGGGAGCTCTGGCACCACGAGGGTCGGCGCGCGCGCCACGGGGCGTCGATGATGGCGCCGGACTACACCCACTGGCACGGGACGTACGACGTCGCCAAGACCTTCTACACGCACTACGTCCCGGAGCTCCGCAAGCTGATCGACAAGGGGTTGAAGGACCCCGCGAAGGCCGCCGCTGCCGGGAAGCTCGCGGAGAAGCTCGACCAGGTCCTCAACTCGGACGACCACAAGTGGTTCCTCGGCAAGATGGACCCCGCCGAGGCGGCGCGCCGCAAGCAGGCCGCCGAGGAGTTCAAGGAGCGGTACAAGTGAGCGGCCCCGAGGCCGCCATGGCCGAGAAGCCGACGAAGCCGAAGCTCACCGAGGAGGATGGCCGCAAGGCGCTCCTCGATCACGTCATCGACCGCGCGCTGCTGGCGCGCGACCGCCACGGCGCGGTGATCGACGAGTCCGCGATCCGCGCCATGCTCGAGGACCGCGAGGTCGTGCGGTACCCGGTGACCATCGTCTTCGATGCGGCCGCCCTCGAGCCCGGCGAGTTCGCGTGGGCGGAGCAGGCGGGGGAGCGTCCATCGGACGGCTTCCGCCTGCACGTCCACCCGCGCTACGCCGGGCGCGCGGATGCGCTGCCGCTTCTGGTCGCCTACCACCTCGTCCGGGTCAACTACGGCGAGATCGCCACGCGCGAGGAGGCCGAGGTCTTCGGCGCGACGCTCCTCGGCATGGAGGTGAACGACTACTACGCGGCGATCTGCCGCCTCGCCGACGAGCTGGTCGAGGGAGGCGGCGGCTGCGCCGCGGGAGGCGGGAGATGACGGTCGTCGGAGCGTACGCTCGGATCGACCCGGCGAGTCACCGATCGGTGCGTGCCCGGCTCGGGGCCATCGAGGGGATCGAGCTGTTCTCCCTCGACGATGCCGGCAAGGTCGGACTGGTGATCGAGGCGAGGGACCTGGATGACGCCCGCGCCCGTCTGCTCGCCATCGCGGGAGACGTCGACGGCGTGCTCGGCGTGTGGCCGATCTCCGTGCACCTGGAGGGCGGCGACCAGACCGCGCCGGGCGAGAAGAACCAAGAGAATCGAACGAGTCTGGAGGCGTGAGCGAATGGATGCTTCCCGTCGTGATTTCATCAAGGCCTCGGCGATGGCGGCCGTGTCGGCCGTCGCCGGGGGGGCGATCGGTGGCGGTCTCCTGGCGGCGCCCCGGGAGATCGAATGGGTGAAGTCGGTCTGTCGCTTCTGCGGCACCGGCTGCGGCGTGATGCTGGGCGTCAGCGACCGACGGCTCGTGTCGCTGCGCGGCGACCCGGAACACCCGACGACGAAGGGCCTCGTCTGCGCGAAGGCGCTCTTCCTGCCGAAGATCGTCCGTTCGTCGGACAGGCTGACGCATCCCCTGATTCGCCGGGACGGCGAGCTCGTCCGCGCGAGCTGGGACGAGGCGATGGACCTCCTCGCCGATCGCTTCGCGGAGGCGATCGAGAATCACGGGCCCGACAGCGTCGCCTACTACGGATCCGGCCAGGCGCTCTCGGAGGAGAGCTACCTCGCCAACCGGCTCTTCAAGGGGGGCATCGGCACGAACAACGTCGAGGGCAACCCGAGACTCTGCATGGCGAGCGCGGTCGGCGGCTACGTGACGACCTTCGGCAAGGACGAGCCGATGGGGTGCTACGACGACATCGAGCACGCCCGCGTCTTCTTCCTCATCGGATCGAACACGGCCGAGTGCCATCCCGTGATTTTCGACCAGATCCTCGCGCGCAAGCAGGCACGTCGCGACGTGCTGGTGATCGTGCTCGATCCGCGCAAGAGTCCCGTGAAGACCATCGCCGATGTCCACCTCGACCCCGTGCCCGGATACGACCTCGCGGTGATGCACGCCATGGCTCACGTGATCATCAGCGAGAACCGGCACGACGAGGAGTTCATCCGGCGTCACGTGCGGTTCAGGGCGATGCAAGACGGCGCTGCGGTCGACGTGAGCTTCGACGACTACGTCCGGTTCCTCGAGCAATTCACGCCGGAGAAGGCCGAGCTGATCTCGGGAGTCTCCGCGGACTCGATTCGGGAGGCGGCGCGGCTCTTCGCGCTCGGCCCGACGACGTCCTTCTGGACGATGGGGTTGAACCAGCGCGTCACGGGGGTCTGGGCGAACAACCTCGTCCACAACCTGCACCTGATCACGGGGAACATCGGCAAGCCCGGAGCCACGCCCTTCTCGCTCACGGGCCAGCCGAACGCGTGCGGCGGGGTGCGAGATACGGGCTCGCTGTGCCATATCCTTCCCTACGGACGCGTGGTCGGAAACGCGGACCATCGGGGCGAGATGGAGAAGCTCTGGGGGGCGCGCCCCGGCGCCATCAAGCCGGAGCCGGGGCTCGACACGATCGAGATGTTCCGCGCGCTCGGCGAGGACCGTATCAAGGCGATGCTCATCCTGACGACCAATCCCGGCCAGTCTCTGCCGAACCTCTCGCCGTATCGTGACGCGATGGGGGCGGATCGACGGGGAAAGCCCTTCATCGCCGTGATCGACTCCTACCCGACGCGGACCACGGAGCTCGCCGACCTCGTGCTGCCGGCGGCGATGTGGACGGAGAAGAGCGGCGTCTTCGGCATGTCGGAGCGCCGTTACCAGTACCAGCCGAAGATCAGCGATCCGCCGGGCGAGGCGCGGCCGGACCTCGACGTGCTGCTGGATTTCGCGGCGCGTCTCGAGAAGCGCGGCGTCGTGCCGCGAGGATACGTCTCCTCGAGGCTGCGGACGGCCGACGAGATCTGGGATGAGATGCGGCTCGCGTCGAGGGACACGGCGTACGACTTCATGGGCATCACTCGCGCGCGACTGAAGGCGGAGCGGGGCATTCGCTGGCCGGCGCCGACCGAGGAGCACCCGGGCACGGCCCGGCGTTTCGTCAAGGGAGAGGATCCGCTGCTCGACCGCGGCCCCTACGCCGACAACAGCCTGTCGCCCGGAGACGTGAAGTTCTACGCCGCGCCCGGCGGCCGGGCGATCGTCTGGCTGAGGCCCGCGAACCCGCCCGCCGAGCCGACCGACGACGAGTATCCCTTCGTGCTGTCGACCGGCCGGGTCCTGGAGCACTGGCACACGGGAACGATGACGATGAAGGCCGAGGAGCTGCGGCTCGCCTACCCGGAGTGCTTCGCGGAGATCAACCCGGTCGACGCCCGGAGGCTCGGCCTGAGAAGCGGCGACAGGGTGCGGATCACGTCGCGGCGAGGCGAGATCGTCGTCAGGGCGCGGGTCGTCGACATGCCGCGTGCCGGGATGGTCTTCGTGCCGATGCACTTCGAGGAGACCGACGCGCTGGTGAACCGCGTGACCATCGACGCGTACGATCCTGGCTCGAAGCAGCCGGAGTTCAAGGTGTGCGCCGTGAAACTGGCCCGGGCGTGAGGGAGGAGGAACGATGGGAAGCGTCTTGACCGTCCGTCCCGGCTTGCCCGCCGCTCTCGCTCTCGTCGTCTCGGTCGGTCTCACCTCGTGTCGTTGGAACGGCGGAGAGGGTGTCGAGGTGGAGGCAGCTCACGAGACGATCACGACGGTCGGGGCGGCCGCCGACGACACCGTGTCGCGTTCGCCCGGCGGGCCTCCGGCTCCCGGGCCGTTGACCGCCTCCCTGGACGAGAACGGCTTCGCGGAGAATGCCTTCCCGCCGACGATGCCCGACACGGAGTGGCACCGCGCGGGTTGGGTCAAGGACGACTGCATGCGTTGCCACGAGACGGGAGTCGATCGCGCGCCACGCGTCGAGCACCGCGGGCTGCCTTCCATCCTCCTCGAGGCGAAGTGCCGAACTTGTCACGTCCTGATCCCGGGGCAGAAGCCGCGCGGCGCCAAGTCGGAGGAAGACGGCCGTTTCGCGCCCGGGGCGTTCCCGCCGCCGATCCCGAATTCCGGGTCGCACGTGTCGACCTGGACACGCGACGACTGCTTGCTCTGCCACGACAGTGGCATCAAGGGCGCGCCGGTCGTCCGCCACGAGGGACTGCCGGAGATCCTCATGCGGGCGAAGTGCCGCACCTGTCACGTGCAGGTGCGAGCCATCGAGTCGGACGGCATCTGAGACGTGCTCTCCCTCGGCTTCCGTGACCGCGCCCGCTGAGTGCTGGCGTTGACCAGAAGTCCGTCGCCAGGCCTCCGGCGACGGAGGACTCTACGAATCCGGCCGTCGTGGGGTACAGTGTAAGGCAACCCCACAGGCCGCGGTGGCCGCGCCGTGAGAGATCGGGGCGATCCGGGAGGTCCGAGTAATGAGCGCACCACGTCATTCCGCCCTGCTGCTGATCGTCGCGCTCTGCCCGACGACGGCGTTGCTTCCCGCGGACCCCGAGGAGCGCAAGCCGATCGCCGGCGCGCGGCCCTCGGTGGTCTACCGGTGGAAGAGCAAGAACGATCTCCGTTACACATGGGTCCTGCCGAAGACCTACGGCAAGGGCGCGGGGACGAGTCTGACCGTCATCCTCCACGGCACGGGGCTCGACTACCGCTGGGGCCACGCCAACCACCCCGTCGGTGTCTTCCGTCCGAACGACGTCGTGGTGTCGGTCGACGGCACGTCGCCGGGCGCGAACGGCTCGCGGCTCTTTCTCGGGCAGCGGGGTGACGCCGAGGCGTTCCGCGATTTCCTGCGCGAGATGCGCGAGACCTTCGAGGTCGAGAGAGTCTTCCTCTACGGCCACAGCCAGGGCGGCTTCTTCGTCGTCTACTTTGCCGGCGAGTTTCCCGACGAGGTCGACGGCGTCGTCGCGCACGCCTCGGGCGCCTGGAACTGGTCGAAGACCGGCAAGCCGGTGCATCGAGTCGCGATCGCCTTCATGCACGGGACGAGCGACCCGGTCGTCCCGTACCGGCAGAGCGTCGGGGCCCGCGACGTGTACGTGCGCAAGGAGTTCCCGCTCGTTCACCTTCGGCGACTCGCGCGGTACAACCACTGGCCGAACGCCGTGCGCGCCGGCGAGGTGCTCGCCTGGTGCGAGGGCATGACGACGGACCGGCCGGACGTCGCGCTGAACGCCGTCCGTGACATGCTCGCGAAGAAGCCGCCGGACGAGTACTCGTGGGAGACCACCGTCGATTACGCCGGCGCCCGCGCCGTGCTCCGGCGTTTCGAGGGCGCCGGTCCGCGGCCCTTCCCCAAACTGCCGCGGTCGATCGTCTCGGCAGCGCGGCGCGAGATCTCGCGCATCGAAAAGGAGGGCCAGAAGCACGCGAAGGCGCTCGGCCGCTCTCTCGGCAGGAGCAAGCCGCTGCGTCTCGACGGACGGCCCTGGCTCGGGCACCTGGTCTCGATCCGCGAGGACTTCCGCGGCGTCGAGTCCGTCGAGAAGGTCATCAGGGCCACCGGATTCGACGAGCTGGCGCAGAAGCACTCCGTCGCCGCCGGGCGCATCCTCGAGGCGTGGTACGCCGACGAGGCGCCGCCGGCCGACGTCTACCGCGCCGTGGTTCGCGAGCTACCATCGGCGTTTCTCTGCGAGGAGTTCCCGCCGTCTCTCGCCGAGAAGATGAAGGAGTGGCACGGCGCGGCGGCCTCGCACGGATTGTCGCGGGAGGACGTCGCCGCCTACCGCGCCGTCGAGGCGTGGAAGACCGGGTGGGACACCGGTCTCGACGCGTACCGCGCCATCTGGAAGGCCTGGAAGTGAGGCCGCCGGGGCGCAGGGCGGTCGTCGGCGTCATGGGATCGGGATCCGAGGAGCACGCCGATCTCGCCGGGCCGCTCGGCGAGGCGCTGGCGCGCGCCGGATACAACCTCCTCACCGGCGGCGGAGGCGGCGTGATGACCGCCGTCTCGCGGAGCTTCGTGAGCGTCGCGGACCGCAGCGGCCTCGCCATCGGCGTCCTTCCCGGCGACGTCGGCGAGCGCGGCGAGTACCGGCCCCGTCCCGGCTATCCCAACGAGCACGTGGAGATCGTCATCCGCACCCACCTGCCGCTCGTCGGCGAACACGGCGCCGATCCCCTGAGTCGCAATCACCTCAACGTGCTGAGCTCGGACGCCATCGTCGCCCTGCCCGGCGGCGCCGGCACGCGCTCGGAGGTCGAGCTCGCGGTGCGCTACGGTCGCCCGGTGATCCGCTACCTGCGCGCCGGCGATCCGGGGCCGGGGGATCCTCGCGGCGTGCCGATCGCGCGCGACGTCGAGGCGGTGCTGCGGTTCATCGCCGATATCGCGTGACCCGCGCTGTCCCCCGTGAGCCGCCGCCGATGGCGAAGAGGTGCTTCGCCCCGCGCAGGTAGATCCGTCCGTCGAGCATGGCCATCGACGCGAGCACGCGCTCGCCGATGGGGTTGACGGAGACGAGCTCGTACTCGCTTCCGAGGCGCACGACGAACGTGTCGCCATCTTCGTTGGTGAGATAGATCTTGCCGCCGGCGATCGACGGCGATGCGCTGAACATCCCCTCGAGCCGGGTCTGATAGACGGTGGTTCCGTCGAGCGCGTCGAGGCAGGTGAGGATGCCGCGGTCGTTGACGAGGTAGAGCAGGTCGCCGGCGATGGCGGGTGACGGCACGTGCGGGCCGCCGCGCACCACCTGCCACGCGAGATGGGACGACGTGACGTCGCCGTCGCCGCCGGGACGGACCGCCAGTGTCGGTCCGTTCCTCCCGGAGCACGAGTAGACCAGGCCGTTGCCGTGGACGATGGTCGGGATCACCTCGCGCGTCGGCCCGGAGCATGTCCACAGCTCCCTGCCGGTGCGCGGGTCGAACGACACGAGCGTGTGGCTCGAGCCCCAGATCAGCTCCTCGCGATCACCGACGCGCAGCGGCACGGGCGTGCACCAGCCGAGCGCCGGCGGCCGCGTCACGCTCCAGACCTCGTTGCCGGTGCGTCTGTCGAGCGCGATGCCGATCGACTGCTTGCTGCTCTGCTCCTGGAACAGAATCACCAGATCTCCGCACACCACGGGGGACGCGCCGGTGCCGTGCATGGCGTCGAACGGGCCGAGCTCGCGATGCCACACCACCTCGCCGTCGAGGTCGAAGGCGACCAGCCCGGTGTTTCCGAAGAAAGTGTAGACGCGCTCGCCGTCGGTGACCGGCGTCGCCGACGCGTAGCCGTTCTTCGAGATCACCCGTCCCTCGGGCTCGACGGCCGGCGCGTCCTTCACCCAGAGCAACTCGCCGTCGGTCCGCCGGATCGACACCAGGCTGCGCCGCTTGCCGTCGTCGAACCACGACGTCAGGTAGATGCGGTCGTCCCAGATGATCGGCGACGAGTTCCCCTGTCCCGGGATCGCCGTCCGCCATTCGATGTTCTTCTCGCTCGACCACTCGACCGGCAGGTCGCGCTCGTTGGAATATCCCTGCCCCCAGGGTCCGCGCCAGCGTGGCCACTGATGCTCCGCCTCCGGAGACGGCAGGATCGGCTCGATCGGCAGCGCCGGCCCGGTCGGCGACACGGCCCGGACGGCGGCGCCCTCGGTGAAGAGATCGGCGAGCTGCTGTCGAAACAGCGACTCGCGGCCGATGCGGGCGTACGCCTCTCGCATCAGGCCGAGGAAGCGGTCCTCGATCTCCTTGCGCCGCGCGTGGGCAGCGGTGATCGTCGGGTCCACGCCGGTCGCGCTGTGCCGCGCAGCGAACCGCCGGGCGTTGTCCGGGACGTCGATCCGGAGGATCTCGCCGTTGAGGTCGTTGAAGTTCGTCATGCCGAGGACCATCGCGGGGTAGCTCTCCGACTCGAGGTCGCGCGCGAGCTGCGCCATCTCCGGGCCGAGCGGGTAGGGCTCCCCTCCGGGCGAAGCGCAGGAGGCCAGGGCGAGCACGACGAGAACGAGTGAAATCGCTGGACGC
This sequence comes from Planctomycetota bacterium, assembly GCA_041569895.1. GTDB lineage: Bacteria > Planctomycetota > UBA8108 > UBA8108 > JACQVS01 > JBFFXF01. The sequence goes on from JBFFXF010000030.1 coordinate 17,285, forward strand.
ATCGGTTGACTCCGTGGGAAGTAGTGCGGGATTGGTCGCCGACCATTGTCCCGGACCGGCCCGCGAATGCAATCGGCGATCGCAGGAGGTTTGATCGAGCCGCAACGATCGATTACACTCGCGTCATGAAGGAAGAAGACCCCCGGGTGGTGATTCGGATGTTCCGTCTCGGCGTCACCTTCCTTCTCACGCTCGGCGTCACGGTCGTCGCCATCATCCTCGCGGCGCCGTTCGATCGCGGGCCGGGGGAGGGACAGCGCGCCCGATGGGAGACCGTCGACCGGCGGGCGCCGGCGCGCGCCGTGCGCTCCTCGAGCTCGCGCGATTCCTCACCGCGCGTTATTGTCCTCGACGCCAACGGAAACTGGCGCTCGACGGAATCACGATCGCGGGCGAGTCGCGCCGGCAACGGCGGCGCGACGTGGACCGCCGACGAGTGGACGCCGCTTTACAGCGGTGTCGAGCATGCCGAGGTGCGCGCGTGGCGCCCGCGGCGCATGGTCGCGCAGGCGATCCGGATCGACACGTCGGAGCCGGGGGTCGAGTTCTTCGCGACGCCATCGAACGGCTCCCGGCCCGGCGAGACCGACGGACTGAGGACCTCGAGCTTCCTGACGAGGTACGGATTACAGGCCGCGATCAACGCCGCTCCCTTCTCGCCGATCTGGGGCGCGGAGGGGAAGCCGCAGGACATCAAGGGGCTCGGCGTCTCGGGCGGCGAGACGGTGTCGCCGCCCTCGGGGTATCCCGCGCTGCTGATCTCGCGCGACAACGAGGCGATCATCACCGGGCCGCCGTTCCAGCTCGACGGTGTCCACAACGCCGTCTGCGGCTTCAACATCATCCTCGAGGACGGCGAGGTACGGCACGGCGGCGGCGACGTGCATCCCCGCGTCGCGGTCGGCGTCTCGCGCGACGGCCGGTACGTCTACTTCCTCGTCGTCGACGGGCGCCAGTGGAATCACAGCGTCGGGGCCACGTGCCCCGAGGTCGCGGAGTGTCTCAAGCAGCTCGGCGCCTGGGACGGCCTCAATCTCGACGGCGGCGGCACGACCACGATGGTGGTCTCGGAGCGCGGACGCGCGCGGCTGGTCAACCGGCCGATCCACAACGGCATGTCCGGCAACGAGCGCGTCTCGGGAAGCCACCTCGGCGTCCGCGCCCGGCCGCTGACGCGATGAGCAGCCCCGGACGGAGCCCACTCACTCGAGCACGGCGACGCAGTCGCGCCGCGTCACGGCGTGTTCTCCGGCGCGGTCGGTGACCCGCAGCGTCACGTCGTAGACGCCCGGCGCCCGGAACGTGTGGGTCGGCGACCTCGACGTGCTCTTCTCGCCGTCGCCGAAGTCCCACTCGTAATTGCGGATCTTCCCGACCGAGAAGTTCTCGAAGCGCACGCGCAGCGGGGCCCTTCCGGACCTCGAGGCGGGCTCGAAGTCGGCGCTCAGCGGCGGTCCGACGCGGTGCCCGAGCGACGCCAGCCGATCCCGGAGATACGTGTATCGCCGGCGCGTCCAGTCGACGAAGAGATCGAAGCGTCGGTCGAAGTCGCCGTCCCCGCCGTAGGTGCCCCAGCGACGACGATCGAGGTCGACCTCGCGCTCGATCAGCTCGCGAATGCGTTGCGCGCGCGGCACGAGGATGTCCGGATGGTAGTGGTGGCGCAGCCCGGCGGCGATCTTGCGGTAGTACATTGACCGAAACGCCTGCGTTCGCCCGATGACGGCGTTGATCGCGGCGTTCCAGAAGCCGTCGCACTTCGGGTGAATCAGCGTGCCGTAGAGCAGCGCGTCGTCCCCGAATTCCGGATCCCAGAGATCGTGGCGGATGACGTCGTTCAGGATGCCGCCGCCGTTGCACTCGTAGTTGCGTCCGTGCGTCAGGTCGAGGTCCCACCCGAGGTAGGTGAATCGACCCTCCGGGCTCGCGTACACGAGATAGTTCTTCATCATGTGGTCGGCGTTGTGTATCAGCTGGCACGCCGCGAGGTACGTCGTGAACGACTCGATGTCGACGTGCTGGCGGATGAACGCCTCGAGCTCGGCGCCGGTGAGCCTGTTGACGCCGCGGAGGAACTCCGAGAGCGCCGACTCGGCGGCGATCGGGTCGCCCGCCTTGAGCTCGAACCCGCCGGTGCCGCCGAACGCCGTCGGGCGCGCCAGCGCCGATTCTCTCGATCTCGGGAAGCCGACCGGACTGCCGCGCGACTGTCCCTCGGCGTGGCCGGTACTGTAAGCCTTCCAGAGCGCGCCCTCGGCGAGCCGGTTGCGCTCGAGGAACGAGCCGCCGGGGTTCTCGACGTAGAGGTAGAGGCCGAGATACTCGCCGTTGAGGTAGAGGCGCGCGAACCAGGTCTCGCAGTACGGCTCGCCGAGGTCTCTCAACAGATGGAACCCGAGCATCTCGCGCATGTAGATCTTGTCGACGTAGGCGCTCTTGAGGTTCAGCGAGCGCACGCCCGGGTGCCCCGGAAACGGGCGGTACTTCTCGCCCGGGTTGAGGCGCACCTTGAGCTGCTTCTTCGGGTAGCGCCGCGACGTCTGGCCCCGATAGCGGAAGCCGACGTCACAGAACGCCTGGCCGTCGAGGATCACGGTCGCCGGCTCGTAGACGTCCGTGTAGACGTTTCGGTTCAGCGTGGCGAGCGACGACGGCGAGATGAAGATGTGATAGACCGGGAGCCGCGAGCGGATCGACGGGTCGCGCACCCACGCGCCGATGCGGCGGGCGTCCGCCGTCGGGTACCGGGACTCGCCGGCCTCGACCCGGCAGGTCACAAGCGTTCGCGACCGAAACGGCCCGATCGACAGACGATACCGCCGCGCCGGGGGCACGCCGCCGCCCGAGGGCGTCTCCGAGCCCTCGACGAGCTCGAGAGCCCGCGACTGCAGCGGACCCTCCTCCGCGCCGTCCCGCTCCGCCTGGTAGAGCGCCATCACCGAGTCGAGCGGCGCGTGGGAATGCACCGTCGCCTCGATCGAAAGGCGGTCTCGGGGCGAGAGCGTCGCCGGCGTCAGCGAGACCGACGAGATGAACGGCGGCAGCGCGTCGGTCGCGATGGAGTTCCTCGCTGCCGGCGTCGCGGCGGTGGGCCGCTCGCCCTGCACCTCGACGTACAGTCCGTGACCGCGCTGCGAGCCGGAGAGTCGCAGCACCACCGGCACGGCGGGGTCCTCCACCAGGAGCGAGCACTCGAGCGTCCACGTCGATCCCGGCGACAGCGGGATCGACGCCATCGCGGAGGCGCCCGAGGAACCGCCCGCGGCGCTGGCGTGCACGCGGAGGCTGGTCCCGTCGGCGCCCGGACGGTCGCTCTCGAAACCGGACCGCATGTGCGTGCCGGTGAATCTCCAGAGCGGTTGCGTCTCCTCGAGGGCCTCGGCGCGCGTCGGGCCCGCCGAGATGCTGAGATCGTCGACGTGAATCGTTCCCTCGCCGAGAAGATAGACGTACAGCCGATTGGACGTGGCGATGCCGGACGTGCGAACGCGCCTCCAGCCGCTGCGGGCCGCCTCGGCGCGGGAGGCGCCCCAGTTGCCCGCGAAGCCGCCGTCGACGGAGGGGCTTCGCCGCTCGAGTGACGATCCGAGCCCCGCCGCGCGCGCCGGATAGGGGCTCGACGCCGAGTAGGTCACGGACTCGACGCGCTCGCCGGCGGCGTTCAGGAGCGTCACTCGATCACCCTTGAGGCCGAGGGAGCCGCTCCAGTCCCCGAGCACGAGCTCCCTGGCGGTCTCCGGCACCAGCGATGACCCACGGAGCCACGCGGCATCCGCCGCGACGGCCAGGTGTCCGCCGGCGGCGATCGAGGCATCGGCGGGGAACGTGAAGCGCACCTCGCGCGAGACGAGACGCCAGCCACCGAGCGAGACCGCTTCACCGCCGCGGTTGGCGAGCTCGACGAACTGCTCCCCGCGGCTCTCGCTCGCCGGGTGATAGTGGATCTCGTTGATCAGCACCTCCCGCACGGCAGCCACGGGCGCGGCATCGACGTCGATCGGGGGTGGCGGCGGCGATGTCCTCGCAGGGCCCGCCACCGGCCGGATCACCGGCGGGGGGGGCACCGGTGCCCGCGCCACCGGCGCGGGAGCGGGCGCCGGTGCGGGCAGGGGCCTCGCGGCGACGACCCGCACCGCGGGGGCCTCGGGACGCGCGGCCCCGGAACGGGGATCCTCGCCGGTGCAGGAGACGATGATCGCTAGCACGATCGCCGACAGGAGAGCGGCGCGCCGATTGCCGTGTCGCGGGTGGAGCCCGTTGGTGCCCATGTTTGTGCTCGTCCTCGTCCTCGTCCTCGAGAGCTCCGATTCGCATTCCGGCCTCCGAGCCCGACTCCGACGCCGAGATCCGATTCCGATTCCGATTATGAAAGCGCCCCCCATCACCGGTCAAGCAACCGGTCGCTGACTTACGAAGTTTCTCCGAAACTTGACTCGCGCGATGGGGACACCTAAGGTGGCACCGTACGACGGACGACCGCTTCTCCGGATCCGGAGCTTCGACCTCTGGAGGTTCGATCAGCGGGAGGTGTGATGTCGGGGGCGACGAAGTTCTCCGCCGCGGCGATTCTCAGTCTGCTGCTCATCATCGGGCTCGTCTTCTTCCTGATGATGACGACCGATCGGAACGGCGCCCTCGATGTCGGTCTCGACGCCCGGCGCGCGGCCACCGGAGGCGTGACCGATGCCGTCCGTTCGGGGGAGGGATCCGGCGACCCGGGCGCGGAGGTCGCCGACGAGGCGTCGGCGCTCGACGCCGAGGAGATCGCCCTCGCTCCCGATCCGCGGCTCGTCCGCGGGCGCTGGTTGCTCACCGGTCGAGTGGTCACCGATGACGGCGGCGAGCTCGTCCCCGCCGCCAACGTCACGGCGTACTTCAGGCCGCATCCGCGCCGCACGCCGTCCGAGCTCGCCCCGCCGCCGCAGCGCAGCGTCACCGGTCGCGACGGCCGCTTCGCGTTCGTGGCCGTGCCGGGCAGCCTGTGGCTCCGTCTCGAGGTCGACGCCGCGGAGAAGGCCTACCGGACGATCAGCTTCAGGCTCCCCGATCCCGAGTGGAAGGGTCACCGCGACCTCGGCGACATCGTCCTCGAGCCGGGACAGGAGTTCCGGATGAAGATCATCGGGCCGCGTGACGAGCCGGTGGTCGGAGCGGAGGTCCTCGTCGGCCGGCGCAAGAACGAGCGCTCGGTGTCGCTCGAGAAGGCGGACATGAAGGAGAGCCGCCGGCTCGCGCGCGATCTCGGCGGCGGCGAGTACCTCCTCGAGCGCGCCGCCCCCGGACCGCTCCGCGTCCAGGTGAGGGCGTCGGGGTACGCGCGCTTCCGCGAGTACGTCGACGTTCCGTCGACGGGCGCCGTCGTCATCCAGCTCGAGCGCGGCCTGTCGATCTCCGGCACCGTGCAGACGCTCGAGGGCGAGCCGATCGCCGCAGCCGAGCTCGAAATCGACGGCCCGAACATCGGCAGCCCGCTGCCGGTGATCACCGCCGACGAGAGCGGGCGCTTCATCTTCGACGTGCTCTCGAGCGGCGAGTACGACGTCACTGTCCGCGCCGATCGCTTCGTCGAGCTCGAGGAAAAGGACGTCACCGCGGGAGTCGAGGAGGTGGTCTTCGCGCTCGCACGCGAGTCGGTGGCCTCCGGGACCGTGGTCGCGGCGGACGGGGGCGACGCGGTGGAGGGCGCGCGCGTGCGGTTGACGAGCGCCACCGGCGACTCCTTCGAGGAGACGTCCGGCGCCGACGGTTCGTTCCGCGTCGGGCGGCTCGCCGAGGGAATCTACGTGGTGGCGATCGAGCACGAGTCGTTCGCTCCGTTCCTCGAGCCGGACGTCGAGGTCCCCGCGGAGACCACGCTCGAGGCGCGCCGCTTCGAGCTCGATCGCGGACTCGCGGCGACCGGCGTTGTCCAGGACGGCGAGCGCGTGACGCCCGTGCATGGCGCCGTCGTCCGCATGGCGCTGCGATCGAACGCAGGCGGCCTGTCGATCGATCGCAAGACGGAGACCGACGCGGACGGGCGCTTCCGCCTCGAGGGGCTGGTCGAGGGGGAGTACGACCTCGCCGCGAAGGCCGAGGCCTACCTGACTGGCGACGTCCTGCGCGTCGCCGTCGTCGACGGCGAGGAGAACGACTTCGAGGTGACGCTCGCGCGCGGAGCCTCGGTGGGAGGTCGGGTCCTCGACTCGGAGGGACGGCCCGTCGCGGCGGCGACCATCGATCTCCTGCGCCCGCCGACCACCGCGCCGCGCGTGAGCGGGCAGATCGTCTTCAGCTCGTCGAGCGCGACGCCGCGGAAGAGCACGCTCAGCGAGGCGGACGGCCGCTACGAGATCGTCGGCATTCCCGCGGGCTCCGCGTATCGCCTCTCGGTCTCGCATCGTGATTTCCCGCCGGCGTCGAGCGACGCCATCACGCTCGAGCAGGGACAGTCGCTCATCGACCTCGACATCGTCCTCGACGTCGGTGGCGCCGTCGCCGGACGCGTGGTCGGTGGCGACGGCCGTCCGATGGCGGCGGTGCGCGTGACGGCCATCCAGACGGCGGCCATCTCGACTGGCGACCCCGACGGTGACCCCGGTACCGCGGGCGCGGCCGGCGCGTCCGCCACGACCGGAGCGGCGAGCGTGGCCCCCGGCGCCTTCGTGATGCAGACCAACCGGCCGCGCACCGTGCGGACGGACGGCGACGGCCGGTTCACCATCGATCACCTCACGCCCGGCGTCTACACCGTGACCACCCAGGCCACCGGATACGTGTCGTCGAGCGTCGAGGACATCAACGTCGAGCGCGGCGCCACCACGGACGGGATCGAGCTCGTCCTCGACCGCGGCGAGTCGCTCGCCGGATTGGTCACGGACGCCGACGGGCGCCCGCTCGCCGGAGCGGAGGTGCGCCCGCGCGGGGGATCGGTGTCGCGTGTCCGGACCGATCTCGACGGGCAGTTCCGTGTCGAGGGCCTGCCACCCGGCAAGATCTCGGTCGAGTTCTCGAAGACGGGATTCGTCTCGACGCAGCTCGACCTCACGGCCCCGCAGGAGGACATCGCGGTCGTCCTCGAGGTGGCCGCGACCATCGTCGGAACGGTGACGGTTCGCGGACGCGGCGAGCCGGTCGACGGAGCGATGGTCGCGCTCAGGTATCCGCCGACGGCCCAGCGGAGCCAGTCGATCGGCGGCATGAGCTCCAGTCCGCGCTTCCCGCGCACGCGCACGCGGGCCGACGGGAGCTTCGATCTCGACGACGTGTGGGAGGGCGACTTCGAGCTGGTCGTCACTCACTCGACGTACTCGCCCGCGACGGTGCCGGTGGCCGGAGTGCGTCCGGGCGAGGTGCGCGAGGTGTCGGTCGAGCTCGGCGCCGGGGGCGCCGTTCGCGGCGTGGTCACGGGCGGAGGCGATCCGCTCCCGGGGGCGATGGTCCACCTGCAGCCACGCGGCGGCAGCGGGCCCGGCCTGTCGAAGTCGTCTCGCGCCGACGTCGAGGGACGCTACGAGGTGACCGGCCTTGCGCCCGGCGACTATATCCTGATGGCCCGGCCCGGCTCGCCCGAGCCGTTCATCGCGGCGACCGAGCAGCTGACCATCGTCGGCGAGGCGCAGGTCGTGGTCGACGTCGACCTGAAGCGCGCCATTGTCGTCACCGGGCTGGTGACGTCCGGGGGAACGCCGCTCGCCGGAGCGCGGCTCACCGTCTACGATCCCGCCGGCGGGCGTCAGCCCGCGAGCGCGCGCGTCGACGCGACGGGGCGGTATCAGGTCTTCGTCCCCGGAGCCGGCACGTACGTCGCGCACGTCCGCGCGTCCGGGGGCAGCTGGGGCACCAGCGAGCTCTTCGTGCCGGGCGGAACGGACGTGGTCGAGCTCGACATCGAGCTGCCGACCGGACGGATCGTCGGTGTCGTCGTCGACGCCTCGAGCGGGGCCCCGGTGCCCTCCGCGCAGGTCATGGTCGGCGAGGCCACGACGACCTCCGGCGCGTCCGGCCAGCGGACGTTGATGGCGGCCTTCCGCTCGATGCGGGGCGCCGGCCGCACCGCTGCGTCCGGCCGATTCGCGGTGCCGCACGTCGCCGAGGGAACGTATTCGCTTCGCGTCGTCGCCGACGGGTACATCGAGGAGATCGTCGAGGGCATCGAGGTGCGATCGGGACGCGATTCCCGCGAGGTCCGCGTCGAGCTGCGACTCGGCGGCACGGTGCGCGCCCGCGTCGTCGACGGGAGCGGGCGGGCCGTGACGGGAGCGATCGGCCTCCTCCGCGATGCCAGCGGCAACCTCGCGCAGATCGCGCGACCGGCGATCTCGGACCGGAACGGCCAGATGCGCATCACGGGGGTCCCGGCCGGCCGACACGAGATCGCCGTCGTCCACACCGACCACGCGCCGGGACGATTCACGGTGGACGTGGATGTGGAGGAGGTCGAGACCGTCTTTCGCCTCGAGCGCGGGGGAGAGGTCGGCGTGCTCGTCGTCGACGCGCGCGGCGCTCCGGTCGCCGGCGCCTCGTTGCAGGTGCTCGACGAGAGCGGAGTCGACCTGCTCTCCGACCGGGATCTCTTCGTGTTCGCGGGTCGGGGTGAAGGCGCGCGGGTCACCGGCGAGGACGGTCGCGTGGCCCTCGACCGCGTGCCGCGTGGCACCCACCGGGTGGTCGCGAGCAAGGACGGACGCCGGTCCGCGGAGTCCCGCGTCGACGTCGCCGCCGATCGACCCGCGGACGTCAAGCTGACGCTGCGGTGAGCGCGTGGAGGCGGACGGCTCGCGAGCAGCGGCGACGACGAGAGCACGGCTCGGGAGGTTTCTTCTCGTCGCGGGCGGCGCGCTCGTCCTCGCCAGCGGGTTCCTGCCGCCCGGCCATCCGCGCACGCACGTCAACGAGCTCCTCAGCACCGGCGAGCTGTTCATCGACTCCGTCCGGGCGGGGATCTGGGAGGAGTCCACGTTCGTCTTCCTCGGCCTGACCGTCGCGTGCGCGCTGCCGATCATCGCGGCTGGCGGTTTCATCGCCGGCGGCCTGATCCCCGAGGGGCGAACCCGCTCGCTTGTGTGCTTCGTCCTCCACGAGCTCGCCCTGACGGCCGCCGCGCTCACCCTCTGGGGCTTCTTCGCGATGAACGTCCTCGACGACGCGGCGAACCGCAGCCTCCGACTGCCCTTCGCCGGCGGCGGCGCGCTGACGACCATCCTGGCGCAGATCGAGTGGCGCTTCTACCGGCGCGTCAGCGCGGGAAGCGCCGGGTGGAGCGACGCGCTGCACGTCGTGCCGGCGATCATCCTGGCGATCGGCGGCCTCGTCACCGGCGCCATCATGCGCGGCACGGAGCACTGGCACAGCGCCGATTACCTGGTGCTGGGAGCGGGAGCGTTGCTGGTGCTGGGGGGGGTGGGGATGCGGGGGCGGTGAAAGTCGCCCCTGTCGTCCTCGGGGCCCGTCCCCGTCCCCGGTCCCGGTCCCGTTCCCGTTCCCGTGCCCGTGCCCGAAAACCATTGTCGTCCCCTGATGGCCGACGTCGGGGCCGAGCGATCGCGGTCCGAATCCGAGACCGAGGCCGAGAATAGAGGACCGAGACCAGAGATCCGAGACCAGAGATCAGAGATCCGATTCCGATTCCGAATCCGATACCGATACCGACTCCGACTCCGATTCCGACTCGGCACCCGCTACAGGGCCGCTTCCCACTGCTCCTCGATGAACTTCAGGCCTCCGGTGTAGACCTCTTCGCGGTTCGGGAAGAAATCTCGCCAGACGCGGGTGGCGGCGGCGAGGTCGGGGAGGGCGCGTCCGAAGGCCTCGATGGTCAGCCAGCCGTTGTAGCCGCTCGAGCGCAGCGCCTTGAAGGTTCCCGGCCAGTCGACGTGGCCCTTGCCCGGCGTGCCGCGGTCGTTCTCCGAGATGTGGACGTGGCGGATCTGGTCGATCGAGCTCCGGATGCAGCCGATCGGGTCCTTCTCCTCGATATTGGCGTGGAAGGTATCGAACATGGTGCCGAAGTTCGGGTGGCCGACGCGCGCGACGTAGTCGACGGCGTCGGCGAGCGTGTTCAGGAAGTAGCACTCGAAGCGATTCAGGTACTCGATCGCGAGCACGAGGCGGACCTCCTGCGCGAAATCGGCGGCCTTTCGATGCACCTCGGCCGCGCGGTCCTTCTCGCCCTCGGTGGGGCCCTCGCCGGTGAAGACGCCGAGCGGCTGGTGATAGGGGCCGCACAGCGTCTGGGAGCCGATCGCCGCGCTGCACTCGATGGCCCACTTCAGGTGGTCGACGGCTGCCTGGCGATGCTTCTCCTCGCGGCTCACCGGGCTGTGCTCCTCGTCGGGGACGATGGTGACGCTGGTGCACTCGAGACCGTTGTCCTTCAGCGCCCGTCCGATCTTCTCGAAGTGCGACACGTCGCCCTCGAAGATCGGGATCTCGACGCCGTCGTATCCGATCTTCTTGAGCGTCTCGAAGAGGTGGAAGTCCTTTTCCGTGACGTGCGTCGTCCAGAGCAGCAAATTGAAGCCGGTCTTCATGGGTCACCCTCCCGCCTAAATAGCGCGGCGCGATTATGAGTGGTGTGGCTGGCCGAGCGATTCTTCGTCCTGGCGCGAAGCGAGGCCGAGGCGATACAACGGAGAGTATCGTCGAGGCCGAGCGACATGTGTACGGTTTTCCGGGCAACGCGTCGCCCGCTGCGAACGCGACCGCTCAGGTCATTCGTCACCCGGAGGCAGCTCGAGCTCGACGCCGTCCGGCCACGGCGCGCCCGCGTCGATCCATGCGCCGATCAACTCGATCTGTTCGCTCGTCAACGGAGGCGCCTCTCCCTCGGGCGGCATGCGCTCGTCCTCGTCGTCGGAGCTGATGAGCGCGAAAACGGCGCTCTTCGAGCGATCGCCGGGGACGATCGTCGGCTCGCCGAAGTCACCGGGCGTCATCACCAGCGCGCGCGTGTTCATGCGGAAATCGCCCTTGGGACGCGATTTGCCGCCATGACACTTGAAGCAGTGGACCTCCAGGATCGGCTTGATGTCGGCGACGAAGTCGATGTCCGCCGCGACGGTCCGTTCGGCCGGTGGCTGCGACGCGCCGCTGTCCGGCTCGCCGTCCGTCGCCGGCGCGGCCTTCTTCTCCGTGTCCGCGCCGGCCGCGGTCGACGTCCGCGATTCATCCGGCGCGGGCTCGGGGAGCTCGACGTCCTCGGGTGGCCACGGCCGTCCCGGCTCGTACCACTCGCCGCGCAGCCAGCGGATGATCAGCGCCCGCGACTCTCGATCGAGGATCCCCCGGCGACCGAACGCCGGCATGCGGTCGTTCCTGTCCCCGTAGAAGCGCTCCTCCTCGGGGTCGTGCACCATCGCCATCTGCCACGCGAAGCTGCCGTAACCGCTGAGCTCGGGTCCGCGCGCCTTCCCCTCGCCGTGAAAGCGATGGCAACGCACGCAGTTCAGTCCGTCGCTGCCCCGCTCGACGATATGGCGGCGCCCGCGCTCGATCTCGGCGGCGTCGCGCTCGTCGATGTCGCGCTGCCCGGGGAGCCGCGCCTCGGCGGAGAGCGCGAGGATGACCCGTCGCTTCATGGCCATCTCCTCGTCGTCGTACTCCGCCATGTCCTTCACCTCGTCGACCATGGTGCCGTCGCTGAACGCCGTGGCGCCGAAGTAGTGCGGCGTGTCGACCTTCTCCGGATCGAGGAAGCCCTCGATCCACGCGCGGCTCGCGAAGCCCGCGAGGTCGGACGCGGTCTGCTTCTCAGTCGGGACATTGCCGAGACCGTCATGACCGTCGTACCTGTGGCAACTGGCGCAGTACCTCGCGAAGAGCCTGGGTCCACGCGTCTTCGGGTCATCGCGGAGCAGCGTCACGGCGCCGGTGGCGGGAATGCCCGAGGGCATGCCGGCGAGCACACGGACGCGCTCGGCGTCGCGCTTCGCCACGGCCACGGCCGCCTGGTAGTCGGGATCGGACGCGTCGGCGCTGAGGGCCATGGCGGTGAGCGCCCCCGCGCCGCCGAGCACCAGGAAGAGGAAGCAGACGTTGAAGACGTGTCCGAGCTTCCAGCGTCCGACGAACGGCATCAGCAGCGCGAGAAAGAGGACGATTCCCGGGATGTAGATCGCGCCCCAGACTTCGTTCTCGCCCTCGAAGTACTTCAGGAACTCGTAGAGGAACAGGAAGTACCAGTCCGGGCGCGCGGCGGCGTAGGGCTCTGAGGGCTCGGCGGGGGCCATCAGCGACGCGCCGAGCGGCACGTCGGGGCCGCCGAGGAGTCGGCCGGAGACGACCAGGAAGAGCACCACGGCGAGCACCGCCAGGCACGCCACGGTGTCCTTGAGCACCTGGTCCGGCCAGAAGGAGGCGTCCGGCTTGCGGTCGGGCCTCTTCGGGTGCACGCCGTGCTTGCGGAAGAGATAGATGTGGAGCGCGACGAACGCGATCATCAACGCGGGCAGCAGTCCCGCATGCAGCGCGAAGAATCGCGTCAACGTGTGGTGCCCGTACTCCGACCCACCGACGACGACGTCCCGCAACTCGGCGCCGATCACCGGCGTGATGCCGGCGATGTTGGTGGCGACCTTCGTCGCCCAGTATCCCTTCTGGTCCCAGGGCAACAGGTACCCGGTGAGTCCGAGTCCGAGCACTATGTTGAGCAACACGATGCCGATCCAGAAGTTGAACTCGCGCGGCGCGCGGTATGCGCCATCGATCACCACCTGCATGACGTGGAGCGCCAGCAGGAGCACCATGATCTGCGCCATGTAGTGGTGGATGCCGCGCAGCAGCCAGCCGCCGGTCATCTCGTTCTGGATGTAGTAGACGCTCTCCCACGCGCTCGTCGCGCTCGGGCTGTAGGCCGCCCAGAGGAAGAAGCCGGTGATCATCTGCACGGCGAAGGCGAAGACGAGCGTGCTTCCCCAGACGTATCGCCATCGCGACCCGCCGGGAATGTGCTCGTAGAGGGCCGCGCGGACGATGTTGCGGACCCCTGTCCGGGAGTCGATCCAGTCGACGACGCCTTTCATCAGACCGGGATCTTCTCCTTCGTTCCGACCTGGAAGTTCTGGAATCTCACCAGGACCTCGCCGTCGACGATCTTCGCCTCGAGGCGATCGAGACCGCGGGGCGACACGCACGGCTCACCCCTCGTGCCGTCCGGCTCGAACTCGCTCTTGTGGCAGGGGCAGAGGTACGAGCCGTCGCCCCGACTCTCGACGAAGCAGCCGAGATGGGGGCACGTCGTGTTGAACGCGACTACCTCCTCGGGGCTTGCCGCATCCCGTCGCAGGTAGACGGAGCCGACGGGGACGTCCAGATAGCGGTTCCACGCGTCGACCTTGTCGGCGATCACCTGGAACACGCGCGGGACGCCGTCCTGCGGCACGGACTCCGCCGACGCGACGCGGACGAACGGAGCCTCGCCACCGGCGCGCCGGCGGCGGAGCGGGTCGAGGAAGACCGCGAGGCCGGCGGCCAGCGGCACCAGACCGAGCACCGAGCCGAGCGCGACGGTGATCGATTTCACGAAGAAGCCGCGTCTCGGCACCGTCGTGTCAGCCGTGTTGCCCGCCGGCGCTCCGCCCGCGAGCGGTTCACCGTCGTCGAGCGGCTCGATCAGTTGCGACCGTTCGTCTGTCATGTCGGACACCCGCGTGAGGGAAAGGGCGACTCGAATCCGAACGAGCCTAACGCTCGCCCCGATCCATTTCCACCCATTTTACTTCTGGCGACAGGGTTCCGCGCCGGGCGCCCGCTGGTAGAATCGAATTCCTCGAACACGCCCTCGCTCGCTCTCTCCCGGCCGCTGTTCACCCGCTTTGTATGCACGACACCCGCATCCACACGACCCCCGCGCCCGCGATGATGATCGTGGCGCTGCTCGCGCCCGTGATCGGAGGCTGTCGCGCACCGCTCGCTGACGTGCAGCGCGGCCGGCCGTGGCGACTGCCCTCGTGGTCCGGTCTCGAGAGCATCGAACATGGCATCCCGTCGCGGACGGGATGGCGCTCGATACATCCGGCGACCGACTTCCCCGGGCGACCAGCGCCAGCCCCGACCCGCCGCCTTCTCGATCCTCCCGTGACACCCGTGCCGGTCTCCCGCACCAGCGTCCCGCAGGCGGTGCTCCGCCGCGCGCACCTGACCCGTTCGACGCCCCCGAGAGCAACGCCGGCCCTCGCCGTGCTCGACCGCGCCCGACTGTCGATACCGCGACTGACCCGCGCCACCGTCGCCACCGCGAACCGCTCGCCGGCGGTGCTGCCGCGAGCCCGCGTCGTCCCGGTCCCGCTCCGGCCCGCGAGCATCGGCCGCGCCCCGCCGCAACACGCCGTCGCGCCGAGCGCCACACTCCCGCGAGCCGTCCTCCGCCCGGCCGTGACCGCCCGAGCCGTGATCGTCCCGGCCCGCGTCCCACCGGCAACACTGGAGAAGGCGCGGGCGCCGAGGGCGGAAGCGCCGGCGAGAGTGTGGTGACCGTCGCCTGTCCCGGTGCAGGACGGGAACGCAGATTACGCAGATTGCGCAGATTGCGCAGAAGATCATGTCGTCCGGCCGTACCGGCTCTCGACTCGGACACTCGGGCTCGGTAATCGGACATCGGACTCGGAGTCGGAATCGGCATCGGTCTCGGAGTCGGACTCCGTGCGATCGGCCCCGACGTTGGCGGTCTGGGTGACGACGGGGGTTTTTCGGGGACGGGAACGGGCACGGGGACGGGACCGGGAACGGGAACGGGAACGGGAACGAGGACGAGGACGAGGACGAGGACGAGGATGGGAGCGCGGGCGGCTTCGATTCCGGAAAAAAACCGTGCCAGTCGCGACATCCCAATGTGAAAATCTCTCCTGCCATGCTCACTCGCGCCGCGTTCACGGTCATCCTTCTCTGTATCGGCTGTGAGGATGCCCGTGTCGACGCCGTGCCCGAGGTCCGGTTCAGCCGTGAGCGGGGATTCTGCGAGACACCGTTCGAGCTCGCGCTCTCGGCCGAGGGCGCGGCCATCCGATACACCACCGATGGCGCGACGCCGACCGCGGGGCGCGGGGCGCTCTACGACACGCCGATCCCGATCGGCGCGACGACGGTCGTGCGGGCCGTCGCGGTCGCCGGGGGCGCGGTGGGCGCGGTGGCGACGCACACGTTCATCTTTCCGGCACACGTCGGGCGGCAGCCGGCGCGGCCTGCCGGGTACCTCACGTCCGTCGTCTCGGAGAGGAAGGGGCCGTCGCGCGCGCAGACCTTCGACTATGCGATGGACGCGCGGGTGCTCGGCGACCCAGCGAGCGGCGACATCGCATCGCACCTCCGCGATCTGCCGAGCCTGGCGGTCGCGCTTCCCGTGGCGGACTTCAATCTCATCTACGCCAATCACCGCCGGCGCGGCGTCGAGTGGGAGCGAGCCGCGTCGGTCGAGCTGATCTATCCGGGCGCTTCCCGTTTCGCCGGATTCGCGGGGTTCCAGATCGACTGCGGGATTCGCAGCCACGGGGGTCTTGCGGTCGACCAGGCGCGAAAGAAGTCCTTCCGGCTGCTCTTCAAGAGGCAATACGGCGAGGGCAAACTGCGATACCCGCTCTTCGAGAGCGCCGTGCATCACGCGCACTCGGCGACCGACCGCTTCGACACCGTCGTGCTCCGCGCCGGGGGCAACACGAACTGGTCGAAGGACGACGCGTGGAAGCACGCGTCGAGCACCTACGTCCGCGACCAGCTTGTGCGCGACACGGAGATCGCGATGCGGGGCATCGGCGCGCGGGGCATCTTCGTGCATCTCTGGCTGAACGGGCTCTACTTCGGTCTCTACAACATCTGCGAGCGGCCGGACGCGAAGTTTCTCGCCACGTACTTCGGCGGGCAGCGGAGCGAGTTCTGCTCGGTGAACCACCACGGTCTCGTCGACGGTGACGACACGCGGTGGCGACAGCTGCTGACGGCGGCGCGACGCTCGGACGCGACGGCCGTCCGTGCGCTGCTCGACGTCGACGGCTTTTCCGATTACGTCCTGCTCAACTGGGCCGTCGGCATGGGCGACTGGCCCTACAACAACTGGTACGCGGGGGCGCGCGCGCCGTCGGGGAAGTTTACCTTCCTCTGCTGGGACGCGGAGCTCGCGTTCTGGGCGCGAGCGGGCTACCACTACTCCCACCCGGGCGCGCGCGTCAGCCCCCTCTTCCGGCGATCCTCCGCGCCGATTCCGCTGCTCTGGCGGGCGCTCGAGCGCGATCCGGATTTCCTGCTGGCGTTCGCGGACCGCGTCGCGCGCCATTGCGGCGAGGACGGCGCCCTCTCGGACGACGCCATGCGCTCGCGGTTCCAGCGGCTGGCTGCGGCGGTCGAGACGGCGATCGTCGCCGAGTCCGCGCGGTGGGGCGACGCCGCGTGGGGGAACGAGAGCCGCCCGCGGACACGCGAGCGCGACTGGTATCCGAATCGTGACGCCGTGCTGGCGATGATCGACGGCAATCGGGACCGGCTGGTCGCTGCGCTTCGGGCGGCGGGCTACTACCCGCGCATCGACCCACCGCGGATCCGCCGCCTGAGTGATCCGGCCGTCGAGGGCGCGCTGGTCTCGATCGCGGCGCCGGGCGGCACCGGAGACGTCTTCTACACGACGGACGGAGTCGATCCACGCCAGCCGGGCACCGGCGCGACCGCCGCCTCGGCGCACCGTGTCGAGGAAGGCCCCATCCGGATCTCCGTCACCACTCGTGTCCGCGCGCGAGTCCGCCACCGCGGCGAATGGAGCGCGCTCGCGGACGAGCTCGTGCTCGTCGGTCGCGCCACGCCGCCGCTCTGCATCACGGAGGTCATGTACCGTCCCGCGGGTGACAGCGAGGCGCTCGAGTTCGTCGAGATCCGCAACACGTCCACGGCGCTCGTCGACCTCACCGGGATGAGATTGACCGGCGTCGGGCACCACTTCGCGCCGGGCGCGACGGTGCCCGGTGGGGGCGTGCTCGTGCTGATCCCGGACGATGATCCGGCGGCGTTCTCGGCGCGCTACCCGTCAGTGGCCGTCGCGGGCGTCTACCGTGGCCACCTCTCCAACGACGGCGAGGAGGTGCGACTCGTCGACCGCGACGGGGCGACGGTGTGCTCGGTCGCGTATCGATGTGACGGACCCTGGCCTGCCGAGGCCGCCGCCGGAGGCCGATCGCTCGAGCTCACCGATGGCGCGGGAGGCGAGCATCACGGGCCCGCGAGCTGGCGCGCGAGCGAGACTCCGGGCGGCACGCCCGGTCGGTGATCGGTCGCCGCGAAGTCTGGAAACAGAACCGCTCGGAGCGGGTCCGCCGCAGCGAGCGACGTTTCGGGAACGGGAACGGGTACGGGTACGGGTACGATGGCCTGCGCGTTCAACCCCCGCCGGTGAGCGACACGTTGACCCAGCGGCGCTCGGCGTGGGAGATGAGCACCGCATCGGCGACGATCTGCGCGTCGAGCCCGTGCGCGTAGCTCGGGACCGCGTCGCGTCCTGCGACGATCGCGCTGACGAGCTCCCACACCAGGTCGTAACGAAACACGGTCGCCGGCTCGCCCCGAGTGGGGTCGCGGGGGCTGCCCTCCGGCTTCAGGAAGCGTTCCGGCACGGCCCCGGGCGCGAGGTCATGACCGGTCCTGCCGAGCAGGATGGTGTTCGGCTCGTGCAGCCGATAGACGGCCGATCCCTCCGAGCCGTTGATCTCCGCCCACTCGTGACCGAATCCGTTCAGGTGGTATCCCTTCGCGAGCGTCGTGCCTTCCCAGACCCCGACCGCGCCGCTCCGGAACTCGCCGATCAGGGACGACCAGTCGTCGACGTCGGAGGGCGGGCACGGCTTTCCGTCGGGCGTCTCGGTGCGTGCGGCGAATCGCGCCACGGCTCCGGTGACGCGCTCGAGCGGGCCGAGGAGGTCCATCGCGAAGTCGAGGCGATGAATCGTCATGTCGAAGAGGTCGCCGGCTCCGGCGCGGTCCCGGTACTGCCGCCAGCCCCAGCTGGTCTCGGGAAGGTCGAGGAACCGCTGGCTCCGGAAGTGTCGCGGCTCCCCGAGCGCGCCCGACGAGACGAGGTGCTTCATGTACCGCATCGAGGGCGCGAACCGGTACGTGAAGGCGGTCATGTGGACGACGTGCGCCGCTCTCGCGGCGTCGAGCATCTCGCGGACCTCGCCGGCGTTCAGACCGAGCGGCTTCTCGCACATCACGTGCTTCCCGGCGCGCGCCGCCGCGATCGACTGCTCGCGGTGCGCGAAGTTCGGCGTCGCGATGATCACCGCGTGGACGTCCGGGTCCGCGACGATGTCCTCGTACCGCGTCGTGACGCGGTCGACGTTCCAGTCGGCGCGCCGTTTTTCGAGCAAGGCCTCGTCGCGGTCGCAGACGGCGACGAGTCTGGCGCGCGGGTCGATCTGGATGCCGGGCACGTGGTGGTAGTCGCTCACCGCGCCGGCGCCGACGATCGCGATGCCGATCGGTGGTGGGGTCGCTCGTGGAGTCATGGCTCGGTTCGCTCTCTCGCTGGATCGGTGGTGTCGGCGCAGCGGGGCTGCGCCGGGTCATGATAAGATGCGGGGGTCGTCAGTGGAATGCGGGGAGGTCTTTTTGTTCTGACCACACGGGAGCGGGCCCGGGGCGCGGCCCTACACGGCAAGGAGTCTGTATGAGCACGACACGCTTTCTTCCGATCGTCTTCTGCATGGCCGCTGTCCTCGTGGCGGCCGTTCTCGTCGACGGCGAGCCCGACGCACGGGCGGGCGCGGCGTCCCTGAACGTCGGTCCGCCGCCTCCCGAGGACGGTGGGCTCCGCGTCATCGCGCTCGGCGCGCACCCGGACGACTGCGAGATCCGCGCCGGCGGAGTCGGCGCCCTCTGGTCGAGCGCCGGGCACCACGTCAAGTTCGTCTCGCTGACGAACGGAGACATCGGCCACTGGCAGACGGCGGGAGGGCCCCTCGCGCTCCGGCGCCTCGACGAGGTGACCCGGGCGGCGAAGATCCTCGGCGTCACGACGCAGGTGCTCGACATCCACGACGGCGAGCTGATGCCGACCCTCGAGAACCGCAGGTCGGTGACGCGGCTGATCCGCCACTGGCGCGCCGACATCGTTCTCGGTCCGCGTCCGAACGATTACCACCCGGATCACCGCTATACCGGTGTCCTGATGCAGGACTCGGCGTACATGGTGACGGTGCCCTTCTTCTGCCCCGACGTCGAGCACATCGCCTACCGCGACAATCCCGTCTATCTCTTCTACTGGGACGGTTTCCAGAAGCCGAACCCGTTCGAGCCCGACGTCGTGGTGTCGATCGACTCGGTGATCGAGAAGAAGCTCGATGCGCTGGCCGTCATGGAGTCGCAGTTCTTCGAGGGCGGTTGCAACGGCTACGAGGGTCTCGTGCCGTCGAGCGAGGAGGGCAAGCGCCGGCGCCATCAGCAGGTGCGCGAGCGCTTCGCGAGGCGGTTCGAGGACGTCGCCAACAGGTACCGCGACAAGCTGATCGAGCTGTATGGCGAGGAACGCGGGCGCAAGGTGCGCTACGCCGAGGCCTTCGAGATCTGCGAGTACGGCCGCACGCCGCGCGATGATGAGCTCAAGGAGCTCTTCCCGTTCTTCGGCGACGAGTGACGGGGATCACGCGTGCGGGACGGTCAGCGTGAAGGCGCTGCCCCGGCCCTCCGTGCTCTCGACGGAAAGATCGCCGCCGATCTGCTTCGCGTAGGCGCGGGCCAGCGCGAGGCCGAGCCCGAGACCGGCGCCGACGAGCGAGAACCTCGGCTCGACGCTCTGCTCGAACGGAAGGAAGATGCGCTCGAGGTCGCCCTCGGGGATGCCGTGTCCGGAGTCCTTGACGGTGATCTCCGTGACGTCGTGTCCGGCGCCGTCCTTCGCGGTCTGCGCCGAGATGGCGACGAAGCCGCCCTTGTCGGTGTAGGCCACGGCGTTGCCGGTGAGCTCCGTCAACGCGCGGCCGAGCAGCTTCTGGTCGACTTTCACCTGACCGACGTCCTTCGGCACCCGGACCTGGAAACGCACGCCCTTCTCGCGCGCCTTCTCGCGAAGCGGCTCGACGCTGCGATCGATGAAGTCGCGCACGGAGACCTCGGATACGACGCTCTTCCACCGACCGGTCTGGAGCGTCTCGAGGTCGACGATCTGCGTCATCAGCCGGTCGGTGGCGGCGAGATGCGTTCGCATCTCCTCGATGTCCTTGCGCGTCTTCTCGGCGTCGCTGTCCACGGCCGACGCGACGCCGTCCGCGAGACGGCGAACGTTCTGGAGATGATTGCGGAGCTGGCGCGACCCGCCGCGGAAGAGGCTCTGCGAGGCGCCGACCGCCGCGGCGACCGATTCGCGCTCGCGCTCGAGGTCGCCGCGCAGTTTCTCGAGCTCGAAGTCCTTGGCCACGACCTCGTCACGGAGGCGGCCGACCTCCTCCTCGAGCTCG